>JAVKCR010000173.1:0-2288 GCA_040222645.1 Rhodospirillales bacterium | reverse complement strand
CGTCTCGACCCGGTCCGGGTCGGCGATGAACAGGTTGAAGCGCCCGCCGGTGAAGGCCAGCGCATGGGGCGACAGCGCGGGGACCGAGACCGTGCCGTAGATATCCGCCTCGTGCGTCTCCTCGCGGATGAAGCGGTCCGCGTCGCCCGCCTCCACGGTGGCGACGAAGGAGGCGGGGCTGACCTCCCCGGATGCCGCCATGGTCACCTCGCCGACCATCTTCTCGGTAAAGCGGATGCCGACCGCCTCTGCCGGCGGCGCGGGCACGGGCGTTGCCGGGGCACCTCCGAGGATCTCTCGGCCGCGGTCGCGGGCGAGCCGGATCATGGCGCGCTCGGCCACCGCGCTGATGGTCAGCAGCGGATTGACGCCCACCGAGCGGGGCATCACCGCGCCGTCGCAGACATAGAGCCCGTCATGCACCGCATCGCCGCTTGTCCCGGCGAAGACCCGGCAGCGTTCGTCGACCACCGCCTGGGCGGCGTCCATGCCCATCGGGCAGCCGCCGAGCGGATGGACGGTGACCAGGTGGCGGTCCATCAGGTCGGACCAGATCGGGTTGGGCAGGAAGGTGCCGCCATTGGCGGCGGCTGCCTGGGTCAGGTTCTCGGCGGCGCGCTGGAACACCGGCTTGTGGCCGACATCCGGCCAGCGGACGCTGATCCGGTCGTTCGCCAGCGCCAGCGTGCCGTCGGCGCCGTCATGGGACATCACGAGGTAGGTCTGGGTATGGTTGACCGCACCATGCCAGGCGCCGCGCAGCAGGCTTTCCAGCTCGCGCCGGCGCTCCCGCGTCCAGTCGTCCCGGTCGGTATCGGTGCCGAAGGCGCGCGCGCTGGCGCAGAGCACCGGCGGCAGGTAGCGGGCGAGGCCGCCCGGGATCGCACCTTCCTCGATCACCATGCCATGCTCGGCATCGGCCGTGCCGCGCAGGTCGATCAATCCGGTGATGGTCGGGCCGACCGGGCGGCGCTCGTCAGTCTCCGGGCTGTAACCGGCGGCATCCTCGCCCATCCCGACACCGTCGATGGGGGCGTCGTTGTTGTAGCCGAAGGCGAGCACATCGCCGTTGCCCGAGAACCGGGTGCCGAGCGCGGGCGACAGCACGAGGCCCCTGTCGCGCGAGCGCAGCAGTATCCCGGTGGAGCCGAGCGTGCCGGCGGCCAGCACGACGATGTCGGCGGTGAGCGCGCCTTCCGGCGCATCGAACAGTTCGCGCCCGCGCTCCGGCAGCAGGTAGGCGATCCGCCACTTGTCGCTGCTGCGCTCGAGATGGCGGACGGAGACGCCGCAGAATATCTCCGCACCGAAGCGCGCGGCGTCCGGCAGGTAGCTCATGGCGACCGTGGTCTTGGCGCCGGTATTGCAGCCGGAACAGCAATCGCCGCAGAGATTGCAGGCCGGCTGGTGAACGCCGGCGGCATTCTCGCCATCCGTGAAGGCGACGTTTATGGGTGGCGTCGTCACCGGGGTGCCGAGCCGCGCCCCGGCCTGCTTCAGCGCCTCCAGCTTGTTGAGGCGAGGCCAGCCGGGCTCACCATCGGGGTAGGGAACCGGCCGCAGCATCGCCTCGGCGGCGCGGTAGCCGGCCTCGAGGTCATCGTCGTTAAGACCGGCGGGCCAGAGCGGGTCGTCGAATACCCGCGGGTCGGCGCGGAGCGAGACATTGGCGTTGATCAGCGAGGTGCCGCCGAGACCGCAGCCGACCAGCACGTTGATGTCGTCGCCGGCATGCAGCTCGAACAGCGCGGTCTCCTCGCCGACATGGCCTTGGGGGGTACTGGCCTGGAACTGCCGGAGGCTCTTGGCCGGGGTGTCGGGAAACTCGCCCGGCGCGATCTCGAGGCCGCGCTCCAGCACCGCGATCCGGTATCCCATCCGCGCGAGGCGCGAGGCCGCGACCCCGCCGCCATAGCCGGACCCGATCACCACGGCATCGTAATGCCCGTCCATCTCCCCGACCGGTCGTGACAGGCGCATGGCGCAATCTCCCCGTTGCCGTTTCCCGGAAGCCAGCGCATCCCACGGCCCGAAATTGCAGCCGCGAGGCAGCCGCAATCAGAAATAGCACGATTCGGTGCGGATTTTAACGGGATTGTGTCGAGTGTGGGCGACTGCGGCGCTGGCGGCGTTATCGGCGATTGACTTCGGGCGTTCCCGTTCCATCTCAGGGTTTGCCACTATCCAGAGAGAGAAGAAGACGCGCATGGACATCATGAAATTGGTCGACGGGTTCCTGGGGTCGGGTGCGGCCGGTTCCTCGTCAGCAGGCCAGGCTGCCGGCCAGC
>JAVKCR010000172.1:0-14258 GCA_040222645.1 Rhodospirillales bacterium | reverse complement strand
CCCATGCCGATGATGCCGAGCCGCTTGCCCCAGATGCGCCGCCCCAGCATGGTGGTCGGGCCCCATCCGCGCCAGCGGCCGGAACGGACAAGCTGTTCGCCTTCCACGATACGTCGCGGGGCGGCGAGAATCAGCGCCATGGTCATGTCGGCGGTGTCCTCGGTCAGCACGTCGGGCGTGTTGGTGACGACGATGTTGCGTTCGCGGGCGGTGGCGAGGTCGATATGATCGACGCCGGTGCCGAAATTCGCGATCAGCTTCAGCTGCGGGCCGGCCTGGGCCAGCATTGATGCGTCAATGCGGTCGGTCACGGTCGGCACCAGTACGTCGGCGGTTTTCATCGCCTCGACCAGTTGCGCCTTGGACATCGGTTCGTCGTTGACGTTGAGCCGTGCGTTGAACAGCTCCATCATCCGGGTCTCGATGACGTCCGGCAGTTTCCTGGTGACTACGACCAGCGGTTTCTTCTGGCTATTCGGCATCTGCAGGCTCCCCGTCTCTCCTCGCGTCAAGTAGCAAGCCGCCGCACGGCTGTCCAGCGTCGCACCGCTTGACCTCGCGACACTCTGTCCGGATCATCGGCCGGCTGAGTCGATAACTGCTCCGGTGCCGGAATGTTGCGCCTGTCTGCCGCTATTGCGGCGCTTTTCATATTTCTGCTGGCGGAAACGCCGCCGGCAGAGGCCCAGAACGCGGATTCGGCGGGCGCGACTGGCTTGCCGGTGCCGCGCTTCGTCACGATACGGGCGAACAAGGTCAATCTGAGGACAGGGCCCGGCGTGCGCTATCCGATCGACTGGGAATACCGCCAGGCCGGCCTGCCGGTTGAGATCGTCGGGGAATATGGCACCTGGCGCAAGGTGCGTGACTGGCAGGGCGACGAGGGCTGGATGCACCAGTCGATGCTGTCAGGGCGCCGCAGCTTCATGGTTCGCGGAGATGTCGGCGCCTTGCGCGAGACCGCAGACCGCAATGCCCGGCTGGTCGCGAGGCTCGAGGCCGGCGTGGTCGGGCGGATCGCTGAATGCCCAGCCACCGGCGGCTGGTGCAAGGTCGAGGTCGAGGGATTCGCCGGCTGGCTGGAGCGCGAGCGGATGTGGGGCATCTATCCGGACGAGTTGATCGAGCCGTGAGGCCCCCGGCGCGGGGCGCCGGAACGGAGAACCGCGGCCTGGCCGCGTAGCGGTCCGGACGGGCGGCGGGCTCAGGACGCGGCGGGTATGGCGTCACGGAGCAGGTTCTCGGCCATTCCGCGCGCAATTCCTGCCGAGCCGGGCATGCCGCAAACCTGGGCAGTGACGATGGCGCCCTCCTTGAGCAGCGCGAGCTGTAGCGCGAGGGCATGCGGGTCGCTGGCGCCGGCCTCGGTACAGAGCCTTTCGAGATATTCCACGATTCGCAGCTTGTGCTCCGCCGCCGCGCGGTGCGCGGGGTGGTTCAGGTCGCTGAATTCGCCCGCGGCATTGATGAAGGCACATCCCGAGAAGGCCATGCCCTTGAAGGCGCGGCCCTGGAACCATTGCTCCAGCGCATCGAACATCGCCAGCAGCCGTTCCCGTGGCTTCGCCGACGCCTTCTCCATCTCGCCCATCAGCCAGTTGCGGAACTGTTCGTCGCGCCGGTGCAGGACGGCGAGGATCAGCTCGTCCTTCGAACGGAAATGCTTGTAGAGCGTCATTTTCGCGACGCCGGCCTCGGCCAGCACCTTGTCGATGCCGGTGGCGTTGAAACCGCCCTCATAGAAGAGGCGGAGCGCGGTATCGACGAGTTCATCACGGCGGGATTTCACGGATCGACTCCAGTAGTCAGACAGTTCTGTATAATCATGTAAGTGAGTATCTCGGGAAATTAAAGGGAAATTCGATCATATCGGGGGGCAGTCGATTTTTCTTGTTGACAAAAAGACAGACAGGTCTGTATATATCTGTCCAGCGCAATGACGCGTGCAACCCAGACGACAAGGAGATACCCCCAATGCCCCGCATTCAGCTCCCCGCCTCGATCGAGGCCGCTCCCGCCGCTTCCCAGCCGCTGCTCGAAGGCGTGAAGAAGCAACTCGGCAGCGTTCCGAACCTGTTCCGCATCACCGCCAACAGCCCGGCGGCGCTCGGCGGCTATCTCGGCCTGCACGGCGCACTTTCGAAGGGCAGCCTCGACGGCCAGACCCGGGAGCGCATCGCGCTTGCCGTCGCCGAGATCAACGGCTGCGACTACTGCCTCTCGGCTCACAGCTATATCGGCAAGAACCTCGCGAAGCTGGACGAGTCGGAAATCGCCGCCAACCGCGATGGCGGCTCCAACGATCCGAAGGCGGATGCCGCGGTGCGGTTCGCCGTCAAGCTGGTCCGTGAGCGCGGCCAGGTGAGCGATGCCGACATCGCCGCCGTGAAGCTGGCCGGCTACGGCGAAGCCGAGATCGTCGAGATCGTCGCCCATGTCGCCCTCAACACGCTGACCAACTACCTCAACGAGGCCTTCGGAACGCCGATCGACTTCCCGGTCGTCACTGCCCGGGCCGCCTGACACCTCCCCCCGGGGCGCCGCGGTTTCCCTCCCCTCCCTGACGCCTCGCCGCGGCGCCCCACCCCCTTTGCCCCCATCTTGACAGGATAAGATCACATGAGCCGCCCGCCATTCCCGCCCTTCGATGAAACAACCGCCATCCGGAAAGTCCGCATGGCCGAGGATGGCTGGAACGGCCAGTCGCCGGAGAAGGTCGCCCTCGCCTACACGCCGGACAGCCACTGGCGGAACCGGTCGGAGATATTCCAGGGGCGAGACCGGATCGTCGAGTTCCTGACCCGCAAGTGGAAACGCGAGCTGGACTACCGGCTGATCAAGGAACTCTGGGCATTTTCCGGTAACCGGATCGCGGTGCGCTTCGCCTATGAATACCGCGACGACAGCGGGTCCTGGTTCCGCGCCTACGGCAACGAGAACTGGGAATTCGATTCCGACGGACTGATGAAGCGGCGCTTCGCCTCGATCAACGACCTGCCGATCGATGCGGACCAGCGCCTGTTCCATTGGCCCGCAGGCCCCCGGCCCGTAGAGCATCCCGGTCTTTCAGAACTGGGCCTCTAGAACACCAGGTGACGGCCGCCAGAGACCGCCCCCTATCCATCCAGAAAAGGAACAGAAAGATGAAAACCAGACAGGAAGACGGCTGCGGTTGCGGCCATACGCACGAGACAGTCGATTTGTCGCGCCGGCGGTTGCTGGCCACCGCAGGTGTGGCGGCCGCCGGAGCCGCCGTCGCTGTCGGCAGCGCCGCATCGGCTGCCACTGACGAAGCGCGGTCGTATTATGCGGATCCGGACAATCCCGGCCTGCCGAAAGTCGACATGGACATCGAACCCGGGCGCACCGCGCTGGTCGTGACCGACCCGCAGATCGACTTTCTCTCCGAGAAGGGTGTGACCTGGGGTGTAGTCGGCGAAAGCGTCACCGAGCAGGGGACGGTCGACAATATCGAAAGGCTGTTCATTTCGGCCAAGGCTGCCGGGATGCCGGTCTTCATCTCGCCCCACTACTACTATCCTCATGACCATAAATGGCGTTTCGAGGGCACGCTCGAGAAGACGATGCACTCGATCGGCATGTTCGACCGGATCGATCCTCTGAGCCTTGAGAATTTCGATGGGTCGGGTGCCGACTGGATGCCGCAGTACAAGAAATATATCGAGGACGGTGAGACCATCGTCTGTTCACCGCACAAGGTCTACAGCCCGGCACAGAACGACCTGAACCTGCAACTCCGCAAGCGGGGTATCGACAAGGTCATCCTGGCAGGCATGTCGGCGAACCTGTGCACCCAGGCGCATCTCTACGAACTCCTTGAACTCGGGTACGAGGTGGCCGTTGTGCGCGACGCGACCGCTGGCGCCAAGGTGCCAGAGGGCGACGGCTACCTTGCCGCCATCATCAACTTTCGGATGGTCGCAAACGCCGTCTGGTGGACCGACGACGCGGTTGAACGGATTGCCCGCGCGGCTTGATGCCGCTTCCGGCACGCTATGTCCCGGGCCTTCTCCGCGGCGGTTCCTGCCGCGGAGAAGGCATGCCCGCAGCCAGCCATTCCTATCCCGTATAGCAGATATCCGCAGGGATTGCTGGTCGACGTCCCGGCTCGGGAGTAAAAAGCAGAGCGTTCAGAAAAGGGCTTGAAATCAAGGAGGTGACGCATGCCGCGCAAGTCAGTCCGCTCGATCCGTTCCATGAAAGGCAAAGGCGTCGTTTCGCTTACCGCCTATTCGGTGCCGATGGCGCGGCTGGTCGACGAGGCCTGTGATTTCGTGCTCGTCGGCGACAGTCTCGGGCAGGTGCTCTATGGCTATCCGAGCACCATCCAGGTCGATGTCGACATGATGGTGCGCCATGGCGATGCGGTCGCGCGGACCTGCCGCCATGCCTGCGTCGTCGTCGACATGCCGTTCGGCTACCAGGAAAGCGGGGAAGCCGCGTTCCGGATGGCCAGCCGTATCATGCGCGAGACCGCCTGCGATGCGGTAAAGCTCGAAGGCGGAATCGAGATGGCGCCGACGATTGCCCACCTGGTGGCCAGCGGCATCCCGGTGCTCGGCCATATCGGGCTGATGCCGCAGCATGCCGCCCAGACCGGCTACAAGAAAGTTGCCGACGAGAAGGTGCTCGCCGATGCCAGGGCGGTCGCCGAGGCCGGCGCCTTCGCCATCGTTCTGGAATGCGTCGATGCGGACCTCGCCGGCCGGGTGACGGCGGCGATAGACGTGCCGACCATCGGCATCGGCTCCGGCGGGGATTGCGACGGCCAGATCCTGGTCACCGAGGATCTGCTCGGCCTCACCCTCAATCCTCCCTCGTTCGCCACACCGCTTGCCGACCTGACGACGCCGGCGGCCGGTGCGGTCGCGGAATACGCGGACAAGATCAGGCGCAGCTGACGCCGGTTTCAGGCGGCGATCACCCGCTCCGGCGGGAAGGTCAGGATGAAGGTCGACCCCTTGCCAAGCGCCGTTTCGATATCGATCGAAATGCCGTGCAGGTCGGCCAGCCGTTTGACGAGAGCAAGTCCCAGGCCGGCCCCTTCGTGGTCACGGGTCATGGCGTCGGCGACCTGAGTGAACGGCTCGAATATCTGGTCGAGATACTCATCGGGAATGCCGGGGCCTGAATCCGACACGCTCAATCGAAGGGTATTGTCCTGCCTGCGCTCAAGCACCACGTCGACGCGTCCATCCCTGGGGGTGAACTTGATGGCATTCCCGAGGATGTTGAGGATCATCTGCCGGATATAGGTTTCGTCTCCGAAGATCTTCGGCAGTTCCGTCGGTATCCTGGCGACCAGTTCAACCGATTTTTGCTGTGCGGCGATTTCCACCATCTTCAGGCAACGGCCTGACAGGTCGACCAGATCGATCTCGGATTCCAGCATGTCTCCTTCTCCCGCCTCGATCTTCGAAATGTCGAGGATGTCACTGATGAGAGACAGCAGATGATTGCCGGCATCGCCGATATGGTGGGCGTATTCCACGTACTGCCTGTTGGCGACCGGACCGAACAGTTCCTGCCGCCAGATATCGGCAAATCCGATGATGGCGTTCAGCGGCGTTCGCAGTTCGTGGCTCATGTTGGCCAGGAAGGTCGATTTGGCGCGGTTCGCCCGCTCGGCTGCCGCGTGGGCGTCGCGCAGTTCGCTGGTCCGCTCCTCCACCCTCTGTTCGAGGAACATGTAGGCTTCGGTGAGGGCCTTTTCCGCAGCTTCGCGCTCGACGATCTGTTCCTCGAGCTGGCGGGTGCGTTCAACGACGATTTCCTCGAGGCGTTCGTGATAGTCGGCCAGGGCCTCTTCGGCGCGGACCTGGTCGGTGATATCTGTCGTCGCGCCGCGATATCCCGCGAACTCACCGTTTGCGTCCCAGATCGGGATCGCGGAAACGATCTTTTCGCAAAGGCTCCCGTCCAGTCGCTTGCCGGTGAACCGCTCTCTCCGGATCGGTTCGTGACGGTCGAGCATGTCAAGAAGTCTGAGCAGCGCGCTATTGTCGTAGTCCGGTTCAAGTTCGCCGATCTGCTCGGCGACTTCCCGGCGGGTCTTGCCGATCGTGGGCAGCGACATTTCCCGGAATTCGCCGTTGTCCCATTCGGACGCCCAGACATATCTGAGATCGCGGTCGAACTCCCAGATCCGGTCCGAACTGGATTCGACCACGTCTTTCAGGCGACGTTCTTCTTCCATGACCCTGTTCAGGGAGTGCGACAGGGCGTCGGCAAGAACGTTGAACTCCCGTATAGCACTCGCTTGATAGGTCGGATTCGCCTCGTTCGCGATAATCCGCCGGGCCAGTCCGACGAGGCGGCCTATGGCTGGCAGGGTAATCCGGGTCGCCACCAGTGTAACCAGGACGGCGGCGAGCAGCACCAGCCCTGCCATCAACCAGAGTGTCGAGCGAAATGATGCCCGGTAATCGTCAAAGGTCTGATTGTCCATGACGATACTGGCGAAGATCTTGCGCTCAGACCCTTGCAGTGCCGGTGGAAGCCAGTCGAAGACGACAAGACCGTCGACGATTCTCAGATCCGGTATCCCGTTATCCGTGCCGTCAGGCGGTATCAATCTCGTGGCATCTTCCGGAGACGTGAAGGTCGATGTGAGCAGGTTGCCGCCAGAGGACAGGATGACGTGCCGGGCATTCATGGCCTCCCGCAGGCCGTTTGCCAGCCGGAGATTGTGGGTCAGCGCATAGGATCCATGGAGCAGTCCAACCACCCGGCCGGTATCCCGGTTGGTGACCTGGAACGTGGTGAACAGCGCTATGGCAGGCTCCAGACCGTTTCCGGAATGCTGCACGATCCGCCACTCATGCTCGCGCCAGGGCATTTCGATCGCAAGTTCTATCAGGCTGGATGTTACCGAAAAGGGTGTCGATGCGATGGCCTTGATCTCGCGCTGAAGCGAGGTGGCAACGAGCAGGTCGACGTTCTTTACGCCGCCAGTGAGCTGGTGACGCTGCACGAAATTCAGCAGTTTTTCCGGATTTCCGGCCTCGAGCATGTCGATCGTTTCCGGGTGTGTCGACACCTCGCGAATCTGTTGCGCGGCAGCGTTGAGTTCCGACTCGAGGCTGAAGTTCGCCGCGAGGCTCTGGACTCCGAGAAGCCGGGTGGTCTCACGCTGAATGGCGTTCCTGCTCTCGGCAAACGAGACGTACATGAGCGCCGACGAGACGAGGATCATCGCGCCGGTTGAGATCAGCAGCACCAGGGTTGCAAACCTGATCTGGATAGGGGGGGTGTACGTCCCGGTCATGTTCGGTCTAGCGCGAATAACGGAAGGCGCGTTTCTCCAGTTCCTCGATTCGTTCCTTGGGTGTATCCCGGTCGATCAGTTCCATGGCGCCGGAAAAGACTCTCGGTACCTCTTCGGTCCGACCGAGCCGGTCGAGGAGGATCGCATCGGCCATGGCCACGCCGTTGTCATCGGTAATCTGCATCACCGTGACATCAAGCTCGCCCGAGGCCAGTACCTTCAACTCGTGGGTGCCGCCTCCCCAGCCATTGACAGCGACGCTTCCCTGCCGGCCTTGCGCCCTGATCGCCTCGATGGCGCCAATGGCGATATCGGTCGAAACCGTATAGATGAAGTCGATATCCGGGTGGTCGCGCAGGATGGCGGTGGCGGCCTCGTTCGAGCGGGCCCTGTTGAAGCCGGTATAGTAGGCGTCAACCAGCGTCATGCCGGGATGTTGATCCATCGCATTCCGGAAGCTTTCACCGCGCGCCTGGCTTACATAGCCGTCGGTACCGAACAGGATGGCGTAGCGTGCCGTACCGGCATATCGCCGAAGGAAATAGTCAGCCAGCAATCTGGTGCCGGCGGCATGGTCGAAACCGTCATAGAGGAACGGCTGGCGGGATTTCCAGCCGCGCACGGGTGTCGTGACGTTCTGCAGGATCAGCCGTGATTGGCCCCGGGCCAGCACCTGTTCGATGAAGAACATATGCTCTGTCACATCCAGGGTGAATATCAGGTAGTCCGGGTTCTCATCGATCGCATCGATCAGAAACTCGGCCTGGCGATGAAGTTCGACGCCCGGAAGGGTAAAGCGGTTCCTGAGCCTGTAGGGCTGGTTGCCCTCCTTCAGGCGGCGGATCATCGAGGTAACCGACCGGCGCCAGTAGTCTGACACCTGCCGGCCCGGATAGATGACCGTGATGGACACCGCCCTGTCGTCCGGAGCCTGGAGCGCCGGCCCGTTGACGAGTTTGACGAACTCCCGTGTCTTGCGGGCTTCGTCGGGGTGCTCCGCAAGGAAGTCCTCGAGCGGCCAGAAGCTGTTGTCGAATGACGCCCTCCCCTGGGCATAGGACGTGCCGAAGCCGGTCATCGCCAGTAGCAGTGCCAGCACAGGCCACTTTATCATCCCGGACATCGCCAAACTCCTTGTCTGCGTTCAAGAGGAACGTTCGAGGCCGGCCGATTTTCTGGCTCAGTATGACGTAGCGGTCGCCATCCCGGTATTCGTAGATATGCGTATCGCAGGGATTCCTGGTCGCGGCGGAGGCCGTTAACCATAACACCATCAATGGATGAATTTTTGTGCCGTTCCTGATAGCATGCCGGAATGGCAGATCAGGCGCAGACTGACGGAACGGTGGATGAGCCGGGCTTCGGACGGCGGGCCGGCGACAACGGCTTCTGGAGCATGCTGTTCCGCAACGGGCGCCGGGGCGCCGCTGTTTTCTGGATTCTGCTGTGGTTCACCGTCGCCATCGTCACCGCGCTTTCATCGCTGGTCTCGACCCAGTTCAAGGAAACCTTCCGTTCCTCCGGGATATCGCTGACGGAACTGACCGCGGAAACCCGCCGGCAGGACGAGGAGAAGAAGGTCGCCGACCGCCTGCAGAAACTGTCGGACGATATCGAGCGTGCCAGGATCGTCCGGGATAAGGCCGTCTCCGAGAAGCGCCAGTCCGCCTATCTGTTCGACCGACAAGGCGACGAACTGTGGAAGCTCGAAGATATTGCGCCCGAAAGCCGCACCGCGGCACAGGAAGCGCGGATCGGCTACCTGCGAAGCCAGGTCAATGATAGCAGACCGGTTGTTCTCAAGCTGGAATCGGTCGCCCATGCGGCCGAAGGTGCCTACAGCGATCTCAAGGAGCAGTACGCGGACCTCATCGCGAGAAGTGAGACCGATCTGAAGCCGCCGAGCAATCCGGCGGTCACGGTCTTTGCCCGGGATTCACTCTACCTGCAGAACGATTTCTTCCTGATGCGCTGGTTCTTCGACATGCCGTCCGACCTGGTGACGCTGTGGCTGGCGCTCTGCATGGGCGCGCTCGGCAGCGTCATCTATGTGCTGCGGGAGATATTCGACGATACGGCGGTCCGCCGGCCGACGAGCTGGTTCTTCATGCGACCCTTCCTCGGCATGGTGCTGGCTTTCGTCATGTACCTGCTGTTCCGCACCGGCCAGACCGCCTTTACCGACCCTGCCGGCGGACCGTCGTCGCTCAATCCGTTCACCATTTCCTTCCTGGCGGTGATCTCCGGCCTGATGTCCGACCGGGCCTACAGCCGGATCGTTTCCGCCGCCGAGAACCTGCTCGGACCGGACGAGAGAAAGCCGGCGAAACCGGACGATGATCCGGATCCCGGGTCAAGCGACGGCGACGCATCGTCGACGCCATCGCCGCCGCCCGCAGTGGCGTCGCGGACGACGAAGCCGGCGCGGCGCCGGCAGAAGTGACGCGCTGCAGCACATTTCTTCGGGGCAATTGATCCTGATCAAGGCGACATCCAACAGCCTCTCCTAGAAACCTGTCATCGTCGGCCGGATAGCGTCGGCGAACCAGAAGCTGGAAGAGGCGAAAATGTACGCACTGACAATGGTGCCTCTGGGTCTCGCGGGGATCCTCGGGCTATATCTCGCGGCGGGCGCGAAGGACAACGTGATGTATGGTCACGGTCTCCTTCTTACCGCCTTCTGCATTGCCGGCATCGTCTGGCTGATCCGCCGCGACGGCAATACCGGCCGCACCATCGACCCTGGCGCCGGCGACATGGATTACAACGACGAGATCATCCGGGCCGGCGTCATCGCGACGACCTTCTGGGGTATCGTCGGGTTCCTGGTCGGCGTGGTGATCGCGGCCCAGCTCGCGTTTCCGCTGCTGAACCTGGACCTGCCCTGGACCACCTTCGGCCGGCTTCGTCCTCTTCATACCTCGGCGGTGATCTTCGCCTTCGGCGGCAACGCGCTGCTGATGACCTCCTTCCATGTGGTGCAGCGCACCTGCCGGGCGCGCCTGGCCGGCGGCTTCGCGCCATGGTTCGTCTTCTGGGGCTACCAGCTGTTTATCGTGCTGGCCGCGACCGGCTACGTCTTCGGCGTCACCCAGGGCAAGGAATATGCCGAACCCGAATGGCATGTGGACCTCTTCCTCACCGTCGTCTGGGTAACCTACCTCCTGGTTTTCCTCGGCACGCTCTGGAAGCGCCGCGAGCCGCATATCTACGTGGCGAACTGGTTCTATCTCGCGTTCATCGTTACCGTGGCGATGCTCCATCTCGTCAACAACGCGACGCTGCCCGTCAGCTTCACCGGCACCAAGAGCTACATCCTCTGGTCCGGCGTGCAGGACGCGCTGACCCAGTGGTGGTACGGCCACAACGCGGTGGGCTTCTTCCTGACCGCCGGCTTCCTAGGCATCATGTACTATTATGTGCCGAAGCAGGCGAACCGCCCGGTCTATTCCTACCGGCTGTCGATCGTCCATTTTTGGTCGCTGATCTTCCTCTACATCTGGGCCGGCCCGCATCACCTGCACTACACGGCCCTGCCGGACTGGGCGCAGACGCTGGGCATGACCTTCTCGATCATGCTGTGGATGCCCTCCTGGGGCGGCATGATCAACGGCCTGATGACGCTGTCAGGCGCCTGGGACAAGCTGCGCACCGACCCGGTTCTGCGCATGCTGGCGATCTCGGTTGCCTTCTACGGGATGTCGACCTTCGAAGGCCCGCTGATGTCGATCAAGGCGGTGAACAGCCTCAGCCACTACACCGACTGGACCATCGGCCACGTGCAGTCCGGTGCGCTCGGCTGGGTCGGCATGGTGAGCTTCGGCGCCATCTACTTCCTCGCGCCGCGCATGTTCGGTCGGATGCAGCTCTACTCGCTGCGGCTCGTCAGCATGCATTTCTGGCTCGCCACCCTCGGCATCGTGCTCTACGCGGCGGCCATGTGGGTGTCCGGCATCATGCAGGGCCTGATGTGGCGTGCCTACGACTCGCTCGGCTTCCTGGAATATTCCTTCGCCGAGACGGTCGACGCGATGTTCCCGTTCTATGTCATCCGCGTCTGCGGCGGCCTGCTTTATCTCGCCGGCGCCTTCGTGATGGCCTGGAACGTCTATCGCACGGCCTGCGGCGACGTCAGGACCGAGAAGCCCTACCTGACCGCGCCCGGCGCGGCGACGGCAAACGCCTGAGGAGTAAATAAACATGTTCGATCATGGCAAACTCGAAAGAAACTCGATCCTCATGGTGGTCTGCGTCCTGATCGTGGTGTCGATCGGCGGCATCATCGAGATCGCGCCGCTCTACTGGCTGGAAAGCACCATCGAGAAGGTGAAGGGGGTGCGTCCCTACACCCCGCTCGAACTCGCGGGCCGCAACATCTACATCCGCGAGGGCTGCTACAACTGCCACAGCCAGATGGTGCGCCCGCTGCGTGACGAGGTGGAACGCTACGGCCATTACAGCCTCGCCGCGGAAAGCATGTTCGACCACCCGTTCCAGTGGGGTTCGAAGCGGACGGGGCCCGACCTCGCCCGCGTCGGCGGCAAGTATTCCGACGAATGGCACCGCGAACATCTGGTCGATCCGCGGGCCCTGGTGCCGGAATCGGTGATGCCGGGCTATCCCTTCCTCGAACGTGAAACCCTGAGGGCCGATGACATCTCCGACCACCTGGCGACCAACCGGGCTGTCGGGGTGCCTTACAGCGAGGAAATGATCGCGGAGGCGTTCAACGACCTCGTCGCCCAGGCCGATCCGGATGCCGACGGTACCGACGGCGTGGAAGCCCGCTACCCCGGCGCGAACATCCGCAATTTCGACGGCCGCCCCGGCGCGCCGACGGAGATGGACGCGCTTATCGCCTACCTGCAGGTCCTCGGCACGATGGTCGATTTCTCGACCTACGACGCCAAGGCCAACGAGCGCTGAGAGGAGATCGTCATGGAATATGAAACCGTTTCCGCCTTCGCCAAGACCTGGGGGCTGGTCTACCTCTTCGCGCTGTTCATCGGCGTGCTGATCTATGCCCTCAACCCGTTTTCCAAGAAGAAGTTCCAGGATGCGGCCAATATCCCGCTGAAGGAGGATTGAACCATGGCTGATCACAAACATGTCGACGAGTTTTCCGGCATCGAGACGACCGGCCATGAATGGGACGGTATCCGGGAACTGAACAATCCGCTGCCCAACTGGTGGCGCTGGATCTTCTACGCCACCGTGGTCTGGTCGATCGGCTATTACGTGGCCTACCCGTCCTGGCCGCTGGTGAATAGCCACATGAAAGGCATGCTCGGCTATTCGTCGCGCGCCGAGGTGGCGGCGGAAATGGAATCGGCAAAAGCGGCGCAGGCCGGCTATGTCGAGCGCATCCGCCAGTCGAGTCTCGAGGAGATCCGGACCAATCAGGAGCTGCTCGATTTCGCGCTCGCCGGTGGCCGCGCACTGTTCAACGTGAATTGCTCGCAATGCCACGGCAGCGGCGCCCAGGGCGCCGTCGGCTACCCGAACCTGAACGATGACGAATGGCTGTGGGGCGGCGATATCGACGCGATCTACCACACTGTCTCCCACGGGGTGCGCAACACCCAGTCCGACGATGCCCGCATTTCCGAGATGCCGGCCTTCGGCAGGGACGGCGTTCTTGAACGCGCCCAGGTCGCCGATGTCGTGGCCCATGTCCAGTCGCTCGCGGGTATTGGCGAGAACAACGCCGCCGCGAAGCGGGGGGCGGCGATCTACGCCGACAATTGCGCTGCCTGCCACGGCGAACAGGGCCAGGGCTTGGCCGAGTTCGGGGCGCCCGCCTTGAACAACGACATTTGGCTCTATGGCGGCGATACCGCTACGCTCATGGAGACCGTGACCAACAGCCGGGCGGGCGTGATGCCGGCCTGGGGCAAGATTCTCGACGACGTGTCGATCAAGAAACTTGCCGTCTACGTCCACTCCCTCGGCGGCGGCCGCTGAGGAACCAGACAGGCGCATCCGCCATCCCGGGTCGGTCGGGAAGCGGGTGCGCCGTCGAGGCCTGACCCGCAAGGGGCGGTCCTGCCGCATGGCGGCATGAACGGGGGTTCCAGGCTCGATCTTGCAGCTACGTCCGGATCGCATGGCCCCGGGGGCCGTGTTGCCGGGCCGGAAAATCCGCGTCCGGTGACGGGCGCACGAGGCAGGAGCCCCCTGACGTGACAACGGACACCACGATCCAGAACGCCCCCGACCGCTACGATGTCGAGGCGGTCAACAAGAAAGAGAACCGCGAGCTCTACAAGAAGCGCGTGAAGATCCATCCCAAGCGTGTCTGGGGTATTTTCCGGCAGCTGAAGTGGATCATCATGGCGGTCACGCTCGGCATCTACTACATCACGCCGTGGCTGCGCTGGGACAGGGGTCTCGCGGCCCCCGACCAGGCGGTGCTGATCGATTTCCCGGGCCGGCGCTTCTATTTCTTCTTCATCGAGATCTGGCCGCAGGAAGTCTATTACCTTGCCGGCCTCCTGATCATGGCGGCGCTCGGCCTGTTCGCGGTCACCTCGGTGGTCGGGCGCGCCTGGTGCGGCTATGCCTGCCCGCAGACCGTCTGGACCGACCTGTTCATCTGGGTCGAGCGTTTCATCGAGGGAGACCGCGCCGCCCGCATCCGCCTCGACAAGGCTGACTGGGGCACCGGCAAGATCGCCAAGCGGGTCGCAAAACATGCGATCTGGCTGGTGATCGCGGTGGCGACCGGCGGTGCGTGGATCTTCTATTTCGCCGATGCCCCGACGCTGGCCGTCGACCTGGCGACCGGCGAGGCGCCGATGGTTGCCTACATCACGGTCGCGGTGCTGACCTTCACCACCTTCTCGCTCGGCGGTCTGATGCGCGAGCAGGTCTGCACTTACATGTGCCCCTGGCCGCGTATCCAGGCGGCGATGATGGACGAGGAATCGCTCACTGTCAGCTACAAGACCGACCGGGGCGAGCCCCGCAT
>JAVKCR010000171.1:0-6443 GCA_040222645.1 Rhodospirillales bacterium | reverse complement strand
CGGCAAGCCGATCATCGTGCCGTCGCAGGATATCGTGCTCGGCATCTACTATCTCTCCTACGAACGCGCCGGCGCGTTCGGTCCGGTGGTTTCGATCGATTCCCAGGAAGCGCTTGCGGCCGCCGTCTCGCGTGGCGATGTCGTGGTCGTCGATCCGACGAACGGCCTCGAAATCGCCGACAAGGACCCGAAATCGCTGTTCGAACTGCTGAAGAAGGGCAAGGTCAAGTCGCACCGCGTGCAGCTGTTCGGCGATTCGGCGGAAATCGAGCATGCCCTCGATTCCAAGGTGATCGGGCTGCATACCCGTATCAAGGCGCGCTACAAGACGGTCGACGAGAACAACAAGCCGATCATCCGGCTGGTGACGACCACGCCTGGCCGCATGCGCCTGGCGGAAATCCTGCCGCGCAACCCGAAGGTGCCGTTCGAGCTGGTCAACCGGCTGCTGACCAAGAAGGAAATCTCTTCGGTCATCGACATCGTCTACCGCCATTGCGGCCAGAAGGAGACGGTGATCTTCGCCGACCGGCTGATGTCGCTCGGCTTCACCAATGCCTGCCGCGCCGGCATTTCGTTCGGCAAGGACGATCTGCTGATCCCGGCAACCAAGGAAGGTCTCGTCACCGAGACCCAGGACCTGGTGAAGGAATTCGAGCAGCAGTACCAGGACGGCCTGATCACCCAGGGTGAGAAGTACAACAAGGTGGTCGACGCCTGGTCGCGTTGCACCGACCGCGTGGCCGACGAGATGATGAAGCGCATCTCCGACACCAGCGACCCGTCGCGCCCGATCAACGCCGTCTACATGATGGCGCATTCCGGCGCCCGCGGGTCGGCGGCCCAGATGAAGCAGCTTGCCGGCATGCGCGGCCTGATGGCCAAGCCGTCGGGCGAGATCATCGAGACGCCGAGCATCTCGAACTTCAAGGAAGGCCTCACCGTGCTCGAGTACTTCAACTCGACCCACGGCGCCCGTAAGGGTCTGGCCGATACGGCGCTGAAGACGGCGAACTCCGGTTACCTGACCCGTCGTCTGGTGGACGTTGCCCAGGATGCGATCATCATCGAGGAAGATTGCGGCTCAACCGACGGTCTGACCGTCGGTGCCGTTGTCGAAGGCGGCGAAACCGTCGCCTCGCTCGAGGATCGCGTGCTTGGCCGTACCGCGGCCGTCGATGTGCCGCACCCGATCACCGGCGAGGTTCTGGTCAGGCAGGGCACGCTGATCGGCGAGGACGATATCGAGATTCTCGAGAACGCCGATGTCGAAGATCTCAAGATCCGGTCCGTGCTGACCTGCCAGAGCGTTGGCGGTGTCTGCGGCGCCTGCTACGGCCGTGACCTCGCGCGCGGCACGACGGTCAATATCGGTGAAGCGGTCGGCGTCATCGCGGCGCAGTCGATCGGCGAGCCTGGTACACAGCTGACCATGCGTACCTTCCATATCGGCGGTGCGGCCCAGCGCGGCGCCGAACAGTCGCATATCGAGGCCAGCCATGACGGCATCGTGTCGGTGCTGAACGAGAACGCGGTATCCAACTCCTCCGGCGTGCCGGTGGTGATGGGGCGTAACGCGGAAATCCTGCTGAAGGACGAGATCGGGCGTGAACGCGCCCGTCATCGCCTGCCGTACGGCGCCAAGCTTCTCGTGAAGGACGGCGTGACGGTCACCCGCGGCGACAAGCTCGCCGAGTGGGATCCGTACACCCTGCCGATCATGACCGAGAAGCCCGGTACCGTGCATTATGTCGACATGATCGAGGGCGTCTCCTACCGCGAGGTTCTCGACGAGGCGACCGGCATCTCCAACAAGGTGGTCATCGACTGGAAGCAGCAGCCGAAGGGCAACGACCTGCGTCCGCGCATCACGCTGCGTGACGAGAAGGGCGAGGTCATCACCCTGCCGAACGGAATGGAATCCCGCTACTTCATGAGCGTGGACGCCATCCTCTCGGTCGAACCGGGGCAGGTGGTGCATGCCGGTGACGTGCTGGCGCGTATCCCGCGGGAAAGCTCCAAGACGCGTGACATTACCGGTGGTCTGCCGCGGGTGGCCGAACTTTTCGAAGCCCGCAAGCCGAAGGACCATGCGATCATTTCGCACAACGAGGGCCGCGTCGAATTCGGCAAGGACTACAAGTCGAAGCGCCGCATCATGGTGGTGCCGACGGATGACGACGGTGCCGAACCGATGGAATACATGATTCCGAAGGGCAAGCATCTCGCGGTCCAGGAAGGCGATTACGTCCGCAAGGGCGACCCGCTGATCGACGGCAACCCGGTTCCGCACGATATCCTCGAGGTCATGGGTGTGGAGGCGCTGGCTTCCTACCTGGTCAACGAGATCCAGGAGGTCTATCGACTTCAGGGCGTCAAGATCAACGACAAGCACATCGAGGTGATCGTTCGCCAGATGCTGCAGAAGGTCGAGATCACCGGGCCGGGAGACACGACTTTCCTGGTCGGGGAACTGGTCGAGAAACTCGAGTTCGAGCAGGTCAACGAGCAGATGATGAAGGACGGCAAGCAGCCGGCCGAGGCGCGTCCTGTGCTGCAGGGCATCACCAAGGCCAGCCTGCAGACCTCGTCGTTCATCTCGGCGGCGTCGTTCCAGGAAACCACCCGCGTCCTCACCGAGGCGGCGGTTTCCGGCAAGATCGACAACCTGCACGGTCTGAAGGAAAACGTCATCGTCGGCCGCCTGATTCCGGCCGGTACGGGGTCGGTCATGAACCGCCTGCGGGAGATCGCAGCGGAGCGTGACCGGGTGCTTGGGCACGTCCCTGGCGGCGGTGATGATTCGGCCCTTCTGCCGGGGAACGCTGATGCGGTTTCCGGCGAGGCGGTCACGGCAGACGGCGACGATTGATATTCGTTCGTCACGGCGTTCCCGGGGGAAAGGATGTTGCGTCCGGACCCCCGGAAACGGCGGTTCATATGTCCCGGATTTAACTTGAGAAGGGCGCTTGACGCTCTAGGGACCTGTGAATATATTGCGCGCCTCCTAGCCGCTGGTGGTCGGACAACATCCGAGACGCAGTTGGCGAGATAGGGAAGCGCGTAGAGATAACGCCGCAAGGCGGCGAATAGGCCCGCAGCCCGGCTGCCGAGATACTCGGCAGTCATCGGCTGCGGTCTGTTTTGCCAGAAACAAACCTCGGTGCAGTTGCGCCGGTCCGTTAGGTTCGATTAAGGAAAAGGTGTCGGATGCCGACAATCAACCAGTTGATTCGCAAGCCTCGGCGTAAACCCGTCGCGCGGAACAACGTCCCGGCCCTCAAGGCTTGTCCGCAGAAGCGGGGCGTTTGCACCAGGGTCTATACCACGACCCCGAAGAAGCCGAACTCGGCGCTTCGCAAGGTGGCGCGTGTGCGTCTTACCAATGGCTTCGAAGTGACGTCCTATATCCCGGGCGAAGGTCATAACCTGCAGGAGCATTCCGTTGTGATGATCCGCGACGACCGCGTGAAGGATCTTCCCGGCGTTCGCTATCACATCATTCGCGGTACGCTCGATACCCAGGGCGTCAAAGATCGCAAGCAGCGTCGTTCGAAATACGGCGCCAAGCGGCCGAAGTAAGGAGCGCGTAAATGTCTCGTCGTCACGCAGCTGAAAAGCGCGACATTCTGCCCGACGCTAAGTTCGGCGATCAGGTCGTAACAAAGTTCATCAACAGCCTGATGATCCATGGCAAGAAGTCGACCGCGGAAAAGATCTTCTACGGCGCCTTCGACCAGATGGAGCGCAAGGCCGGCGGTGATCCGGTTCGCATGTTCCACGAAGCCCTGGACAATGTGAAGCCGTCCGTCGAGGTCCGTTCCCGCCGTGTCGGCGGTGCGACCTACCAGGTGCCGGTGGAGGTCCGTCCGGACCGCCGTCAGGCGCTGGCGATCCGCTGGATCATCGACAACGCCCGCAAGCGGTCGGAAGTGACGATGGAAGACCGCCTTTCCGGCGAGCTCCTCGATGCCTCCAACAATCGCGGCGGCGCGGTCAAGAAGCGTGAAGATACCCATCGGATGGCAGAGGCCAACAAGGCCTTCTCCCATTACCGCTGGTAGGCCCCAGGCTCGCCCAGACACAGGGACATCATTTCCATGGCACGGACCACCCCACTCTCGCGCTATCGCAATATTGGCATCATGGCCCATATTGACGCCGGCAAGACCACGACCACCGAGCGTGTGCTGTTCTACACCGGCAAGTCCTACAAGATCGGCGAAGTCCATGACGGCGCCGCGACGATGGACTGGATGGAGCAGGAGCAGGAGCGCGGCATCACGATCACGTCCGCTGCCACCACCTGTTTCTGGCGCGATCACCGCATCAACATCATCGACACCCCGGGCCACGTGGACTTCACCATCGAAGTCGAACGCAGCCTGCGCGTGCTTGACGGTGCGGTGGCGGTGTTCGATGCCGTTGCCGGTGTCGAGCCGCAGTCCGAGACGGTCTGGCGCCAGGCGGACAAGTACGGCGTGCCGCGCATGTGTTTCGTCAACAAGATGGACCGCACCGGCGCCGACTTCTTCCGTTGCGTCGACATGATCGAGAACCGCCTCGGTGCGGTTCCGGCGGTGGTCCAGCTGCCGATCGGTTCCGAGGGTGAGTATGAGGGCGTCATCGACCTGGTCGAGAACCGCGCCATCGTCTGGAACGGTGAAGAGCTCGGCGCGACCTTCGAATATACCGCTATCCCCGAGAAGTACGCAGACCAGGCTGCCGAGTACCGTGAGAAGCTCATAGAGCTCGCCGTCGAGCAGGACGACGTGGCGATGGAAGCTTATCTCGAAGGCGCCGAGCCGGATGCGGACACCCTTCGCAAGTGCATCCGCAAGGGCACGATCGGCAACGTCTTCGTCCCGGTTCTGAACGGCACCGCCTTCAAGAACAAGGGCGTCCAGCCGATGCTCGACGCGGTCGTCGACTACCTCCCGTCGCCGGTCGATGTGGCTGCGATCAAGGGTGTCAAGGCCGGTACCGACGATCCGATCGAGCGTAACAACTCCGAGAAAGAGCCGTTCGCCGCTCTCGCCTTCAAGATCATGAACGACCCGTTCGTCGGCTCGCTTACCTTCATCCGCATCTATTCCGGTACGCTTGATGCCGGCAGCTACGTGATGAACACGGTGAAGGAAAAGCGCGAGCGCGTCGGCCGTATGCTGTTGATGCATGCCAACGAACGTGAAGAACTGAAATCAGCCAGCGCTGGTGACATCGTCGCCATCGCGGGCCTGAAGGACACCACCACCGGCGACACGCTTTGCGATCCGAATTCGCTCGTCATTCTTGAGCGCATGGAATTCCCGGATCCGGTCATCGAGGTCGCGGTTGAGCCGAAGACCAAGAGCGACCAGGAAAAGATGGGCGTCGCCCTCAATCGTCTCGCTGCCGAAGATCCGTCCTTCCGAGTTGCTTCCGACCCGGAAAGCGGCCAGACGGTGATCAAGGGCATGGGCGAACTTCACCTCGAGATTCTCGTAGACCGCATGCGTCGCGAGTTCAAGGTCGAGGCGAATGTCGGCGCCCCGCAGGTCGCCTACCGCGAAACCATCTCGAAGACCATCGAGGTCGATTACACCCACAAGAAGCAGACGGGTGGCTCGGGTCAGTTTGCCCGTGTTCAGCTGCGCTTCGAGCCGCAGGAACCGGGTTTCGGTTACGAGTTCGTGAACAAGGTTGTCGGTGGCAACGTACCGCGTGAATACGTTCCCGGCGTTGAAAAGGGTCTGCTCTCGGCCCAGGAAAGCGGCATTCTTGCCGGCTTCCCGGTCACCGATTTCATGGTCACCCTGTTCGACGGCGCCTACCACGATGTTGACTCCAGCGTCATGGCATTCGAAATCGCCGCCCGCGCTGCCTTCCGTGAAGGCATGCAGAAAGCCGGTCCGAAGCTGCTTGAGCCGGTGATGCGCGTCGAGGTGGTGACCCCGGAAGATTACATGGGCGACATCATCGGCGATCTGAACAGCCGCCGTGGCCAGGTGAACGACATGGATACCCGCGGCAATGCCCGCGTGGTGACTGCCATGGTGCCGCTCGCCAACATGTTCGGCTATGTCAACACGCTGCGTTCCATGTCCCAGGGCCGGGCGCAGTACACCATGCATTTCGATCACTACGCCGAAGTGCCGCAGGCAGTTTCGGAAGAGATCCGCGGCAAGCTCGCCGGCTGATTGATCCGGCGACAGACAAACGGAGAACAGGATTATGGGTAAGGCAAAATTCGAGCGCACGAAGCCGCATTGCAACATCGGCACGATTGGTCACGTTGACCACGGCAAGACGTCGCTGACGGCGGCGATCACCAAGTTCTTCGGTGACTTCAAGGCCTATGACCAGATCGACGCGGCGCCCGAGGAGAAGGCGCGCGGCATCACCATTTCGACATGCGCATAGTGCCGGTTGTCGGTCTCGTATTCGACGTGCGCGGTCGAAAT
>JAVKCR010000170.1:0-5481 GCA_040222645.1 Rhodospirillales bacterium | reverse complement strand
TTCTCGAGCGCGCGGGCGTTGGAGCCCGGCATGTAGAGGACGGAACGGCGGGGACGGGCGGTGGCGGCCATGGCGATCTCCGGTTGCTGGAGGACGGCCCGGGTGCCGCCCGATTGTGCACTGCACGCCCGATGTGCCATGCTCCGGCGCGTTCGCCAACCGTGAAACGGACCCGCCCGCGTGAAAATCCTCTCGATCCATTCCGCCGTCGCCTGGGGCCGGGTCGGCAATTCGGCGCTCACCCTGCCGCTCGGCCTGCTCGGCTGCGAAGTGGCGGCGGTGAACACAACCCGGCTCGCCCACCATCCGGGCTACGGCGCCTTCCGGGGCGCGATGGAAGACCCCGCGATACTGTCGGCGATCGTCGAGGGGCTCGATGCCGTCGGTGCGCTCGCCGCAATGGACGGAATGCTGTCAGGCTATCTCGGCGATGCGGGGAATGCGGATGCGGTGCTGGCCGCGCGCACCGGCCTGCGGGAAAGCACGCCCTATCTCTGCGATCCCGTGCTCGGCGACGCGGACAAGGGCCTCTATGTCCGCCCGGGCGTGGTCGAGGCGGTGCGCGGCCGGCTGGCGCCGCGCGCGGACATCCTGACGCCCAACCTGTTCGAACTCGGCATCCTTGCCGGGGCGCCGGTCACCGGCGAGGCGGACGCACTTGCCGCCGCCCGCGCCCTAACCGGACGGGGGCCGACGACCATCGCCGTCACCTCGGCGCCGGCGGAAGCGGGCCGCACCGGCATCCTGCTGGTCACAAGCGGCGAGGCCTGGTCGATGACCACGCCGCTGATCGCCTGCGACGCCAAGGGCACCGGCGACCTGTTCGCGGCGCTGCTGCTGCATGGCTCGGCCACACTGCCCGGCATCCGGGAGGCCGCCGAGGCCGCCCTGTCCGGGGTCTGGCAGACCCTCGAACGCACCCGCCGGCAGGGCCTCACGGAACTTGCCGTCCTGCCCTCACCCGAGGACACCGCCCCGCCTGCCATCGTTTCGCGCCGCGCCGCCTGACGGCGGGCATTCGTGCCACGAATGAACACGAATGGACACGGATGCGCCGTGCAGGTGGAGGCGCCGGGGCCGGCGGGAATGCCGGGCGGGCCGAAAAGCCGGATGGTTCGTGACACAGATGAACACAGATAAACACGGATGGCCGTGCCGGGCGCGCCGCCGTGCAATACGCCCGGGGTGAAGTTGGGGCTAGGCCTTGCGGATTGATTGCGCCCGGAGGGCGCGATTCATTCATCTGGGCTGGCACCGTCTGCAGATAACTACTCGCTCCACGATCCTTCATCCTTTATCGTTTCCCTTGCCGGCTCATACCCCCTCGCCCTCGCGGACGCGGGGGCCCAGGGTGGACAGGCAGTGCATCGGGATACTGGGTTCCCGTTTTCACGGGAACGAGGGAGAAAGAAGAGGACCAGCTGGAAAAGGTGAGGTGGGAAGAGGAGCGGCAGAAACACGTTGATCTGTGTCCATCCGTGTCATTTCCCCGCCGGCATTTCCGCCGTCACCGCGCCTTCGACCGGCCCCGCCCCCGTCTCCCGCACGGCGCATTCGTGTCCATTCGTGTTCATTCGTGTCACGAATCCCCTTCTTTCCTCTCGCTCCCCGCACCGCGCGCCTAAAATTAGCCATGATGGGGTGTCAGTGCTGGTCTGTAACCCGGTCTTAACCTTCGGTCGTTGACAATCCGGCTTGCGGAGTCAAGTTATCCCCGGATTTTTCGCGGAAAGCGGCGGTTTTCACGGAAATTTCCGGGGCTTGGGATACGGGAACAATCCGCCGGCAAGAGATCGTCATGATGGATAACGGTACTGACACGATACAGGGCGACGAGGGCAACCGCGTCCTGATTTTCGACACCACTCTGCGCGACGGCGAGCAATCGCCCGGCTGCTCGATGAACCTCGAGGAAAAGTTGAAGATCGCCCGCCAGCTCGAGGCGATGCAGGTCGACATCATCGAGGCCGGGTTCCCGATCGCGTCGAACGGCGATTTCGAGGCCGTCAACGAAGTCGCGAAGGTGGTGAAGAGCAGCGTCGTCGCGGGTCTCGCCCGCGCCGCCAAGGGCGATATCGAGCGCGCTGCAGAAGCGCTGAAACCGGCGGAACGGCGGCGTATCCACACCTTCATCTCCACCTCGCCGCTGCATATGAAATTCAAGCTCCGCATGGAGCCGGACGCGGTGCATGACGCGGTAGCCTCCAGCGTCGCGCATGCGCGCAACTTCACCGATGACGTCGAATGGTCGCCCGAGGACGGCAGCCGCACCGACCACGATTTCCTCTGCCGCTGCGTCGAGACGGCGATCGCCAGCGGCGCCGGCACCATCAACATCCCGGACACCGTCGGCTACGCGGTGCCGGAGGAGTTCGCCGCGCTGATCGCCATGCTGATGAACCGCGTGCCGAACATCGACAAGGCGGTGATCTCCGTCCATTGCCACAACGACCTCGGCCTCGGCGTCGCCAATTCGCTGGCCGCGGTGGCCGCCGGCGCCCGGCAGATCGAATGCACCATCAACGGCATCGGCGAGCGCGCCGGCAACGCCTCGATGGAAGAGATCGTCATGGCGCTGCGCACCCGCGCCGACGCCATGCCGTTCCACACCAACGTGGTGACCACCGAGATCATGCGCGCCTCGCGCCTGCTGTCGTCGATCACCGGCTTCAACGTGCAGCCCAACAAGGCGATCGTTGGCGCCAACGCCTTCGCGCATGAAAGCGGCATCCACCAGGACGGCATGCTGAAGAACGCCCAGACCTACGAGATCATGACCCCGGAATCGGTCGGCCTCACCAAGTCGACGCTGGTGCTCGGCAAGCATTCCGGCCGCCACGCCTTCTCCAAGAAGGTCGAGGAGATGGGCTACAAGCTCGGCGACAACGCGCTCAACGAGGCCTTCAAGCGGTTCAAGGATCTCGCCGACCTCAAGAAGGAGGTCTTCGACGAGGATATCGCCGCCCTGATCGACGACGAGGTGGCGCGCGGCGACGAGCGCATCCGGCTGGTCAGCCTCGAGGTGATGTGCGGTACCGAGCACCGCCCGCCCAAGGCTTCCATCACCCTCGAGATCGACGGCGAAACGAAATCCACGAAATCCACCGGCGACGGGCCGGTCGACGCCACCTTCAATTGCATCAAGCAGCTGTTCCCGGCGGATGCCCGCCTGCAGCTCTACCAGGTCAGCGCGGTGACGCAGGGCACCGATGCGCAGGCGGAGGTCACGGTGCGGCTGGAGGAGAACGGCAAGTCCGTCAACGGCCAGTCTGCCGACACCGACACGCTTGTAGCTTCGGCGCGAGCCTATATAAGCGCGCTCAACAAACTGCTCACCAAGCGAGAAAAGACTGCGCCGGCGGCGATGTCGGCGTGATATAACCCGAGTCGGTGATTCGCCGGTTCCAGCAACCAATCAACCAGAAGAAAAGCGAGGGCCAGTCCGCCCATGTTTTCGAAGATTCTCGGATGGCTTTCAGCCGATATGGCGATCGACCTCGGCACGGCCAACACCCTTGTCTATGTGAAGGGTCGCGGCATCGTGCTGAACGAGCCCTCCGTCGTCGCCATCCAGGAAGAGAAGGGCAAGAAGAAGGTCCTCGCCGTCGGTGACGAAGCGAAGATGATGCTTGGCCGAACGCCGGGCAACATCCAGGCCATCCGGCCGTTGCGCGACGGCGTCATCGCCGATTTCGAGGTGGCGGAGGAGATGATCAAGCATTTCATCCGCAAGGTTCACAATCGCCGCTCTTTCGCCAGCCCACTGATCGTGGTCTGCGTGCCCTCCGGCTCCACCGCCGTCGAGCGCCGCGCGATCCAGGAATCCGCCGAACATGCCGGCGCGCGCAAGGTCTACCTGATCGAGGAGCCGATGGCCGCCGCCATCGGCGCCGGCCTGCCGGTGACCGAGCCGACCGGTTCGATGATCGTCGATATCGGCGGCGGCACCACGGAAGTCGCGGTGCTCTCGCTCGGCGGCATCGTCTACGCCCGCTCGGTGCGCGTCGGTGGCGACAAGATGGACGAGGCGATCATCGCCTATATCCGCCGCAATCATAACCTGCTGGTCGGCGAAGGTTCCGCCGAGCGCATCAAGAAACAGATCGGCAGTGCCTACCCGCTGGGCGAGGGCGAAGGCCGGCAGATGGAGATCAAGGGCCGCGACCTGATGAACGGGGTGCCGCGCGAGCTGGTCATCACCGAGGCGCAGATCGCCGAGAGCCTGTCGGAACCGGTCGGCGCCATCGTCGAGGCGGTGAAGGTCGCGCTCGAACATACCGCGCCGGAACTCGCCGCCGACATCGTCGACAAGGGCATCGTGCTGACCGGCGGCGGCGCGCTGCTCAGCAATCTCGATTTCGTGCTGCGGCACGAAACCGGCCTGCCGGTTTCGATCGCCGACGATCCGCTCTCCTGCGTCGCGCTCGGAACGGGCCGGTCGCTGGAGGAAACCAAGAAATTCCAGAATGTCCTGACGACATTCTGATTACCGCCTTCAGGGGGCATCGGAGCAGGAAGTGAGTCCGAAACGGGGACCGGCGTTGAGACTGGCACAGCCTTTCAGGCTGTTTATCCAGCGCTTCGCCTTTCTGTCGCTCGTTCTCGCCTCCTTCGGCCTGATGGTGTTCGGCAAGGCCGACCCGGAGGCGGTGTCACGCATCCGCACCACCGTCACCGATGCGGTCGCCCCCATCCTCGATGCGCTGTCGCGTCCGACCGAGGCGGTCGCCAATGCCGTCGACGATATCGAGGCCATCCGCGACCTGCGAGCCGAGAACAGCCAGCTGCGCGAGGAGAACGCCCGGCTGCTCGAATGGCAGCAGGCCGCGCGTGAACTCCAGGCGCAGAACGAATCGCTCCGCGCGCTGCTCAATTTCGCGCCGACCCCGCCGCCGGCCCAGATCACCGCCCGCGTGATCGGCGATCCCGGCGGACCTTTCGCCCAGTCGGTGCTGCTCAATATCGGCACCCGCGACGGCGTCCGGAAGGGCCAGGCGGTGATCTCGGGCGAGGGCCTGATCGGACGCGTGGCGCAGGTCGGCGCACGCTCTACCCGCGTGCTGCTGCTGACCGACATCAACTCGCGCATTCCCGCGGTGATCGAAACCAGCCGGGCGCGCGGCATCCTGACCGGCGACAACGGCGACCAGGCCCGGCTCTTGTTCCTGCCGGTCAACGCCACGGTGGCGCCGGGCGAACGCGTGGTCACCTCCGGCCATGGCGGTGTCTTCCCGCCCGGCCTGCCGATCGGCGTCGTCTCCTCGGTCTCGGACGGCGTGGTCCGGGTACAGCCCTTCCTGCGCCGCCACCGGCTCGAATATGCGCGGGTCGTGGATTACGGCCTGCAGGGCATCCTGCAGGGCGACGCCCTTGACGAGGCGATGGGCTTCGAGAACAGGGAAGAAGGCGGGTCCCGCTGATGTCACCGACGACGTTCAGCCAGCGTCTCGACCAGATCGCCCGGCAGATCGTCCCCTGCCT
>JAVKCR010000169.1:0-9611 GCA_040222645.1 Rhodospirillales bacterium | reverse complement strand
GGCTTGATCGACAAGACCGGTCGCTTCCACAGCTTCGCACCGCCGAGAGCCAGAACCCGTTGCCAATCAACGCAGGTCGATCAAAAATAGTGTCAGGAATGTTCCCGGTCTTGTCTGTCAGGGATCTACCCGGTCGTTCAGAGGAGAGGTCCTCCGCCGCCGCCCCACCTCCGTCTCCTGCCGCCGCCCACTTCTGCCGCCCGCATCCTCTCCACACTTCCACCCTCCACCTCCACCGGACTTTACCAATCGGCGGGCAGGAAGTAGGGATGCGGCAACCCCTGCGGGACGAGACAACAAGGAGCATGCCATGAATACAGACCTCACCGGCAAGACCTGCCTGATCACCGGCGCGAGCCGGGGGATCGGGGAGGCGACCGCGCGGCATTTCGCAGGCCTCGGCGCCAACGTGCTGCTGGCCGCGCGGTCGGGTGACCAGGTGGCGCGGATCGCCGCCGAGATCGCGCTGGAAGGCGACGGGGCGGCGGTGGCGCTGGAACTCGATGTCAGCCGCTATGCCGACGTGGAGAACGCCGTCCGCCGCGCCGTGGACGCCTTCGGCAGCCTCGACGTGCTGGTCTCCAACGCCGGCCTGATCGAGC
Source organism: Rhodospirillales bacterium (assembly GCA_040222645.1). GTDB lineage: Bacteria > Pseudomonadota > Alphaproteobacteria > Rhodospirillales > HT1-32 > HT1-32. The sequence continues at coordinate 9,009 of JAVKCR010000169.1, read as the reverse complement.
CGATCGCGCTCTTGGCCGACAGCGACCCGGAGGGCTGGTGCCACGCGGCGGACGTCAATTACAAGGGCGTCTATTTCGGGCTGCGCGCCGCCATCCCCGCCATGCTGGAACAGGGCGGCGGCACCATCATCAACGTCTCCTCGGGGGCGGCGACCGGGGTGCTGGAAGGCTGGAGCCACTATTGCTCGTCGAAGGCCGCCGCGCTCTCGCTGACCCGCTGCGCGCATCTCGAATACGGCGCGAAGGGCATCCGGGTACTTGGTTTGAGCCCGGGCACGGTGGCGACCAACATGCAGAAGGAGATCAAGGCGTCGGGCATCAACCGGGTCTCGACGCTCGACTGGTCGGCGCATATCCCGCCGGAATGGGTGGCGCAGGCCATGGCCTTCCTCGCCGCCGACCCGGCCTCGGACAAGTGGCTCGGCCAGGACTTCCAGCTGAAATCGGCGGAGGGGCGCGCGGCGCTCGGCCTGCCCGCCGCCTGATCTTCCTGCCTGTTCGGGTGCCTCAGGCGGCGTTCGGCATCGGCTCGCCGAGCGCGGCGGCTATCTCGTTGATGACGATCTCCTCGACCGCGTCGATATGGCCGTCGCTGGCGCTGACCGCCTTGCAGACCTCGAGGATGATCACCGCCATCTCGTGATCGGCCGAGGCGCGCGCGATCATGTCGAGCAGCCTGGGCCGGGTCTGCTCCGGTTTCGCCAGCAGGTCGGAGACGAAGGATTCGAACATCGCCATGCCTTCCGACACCGTAACGTCGTGGAACAGGTCGAGGCTGTTGAGGGTCCTCGCGATATAGTCGCGCTCGCCCTGATCGAGGTCGCCGTCGGCGGCGGCGACCAGCGCGCAGGAGGCCAGCGCCGCATGCACCAGCTGCTGGTGCGGATCGCGCCCGGCGAGCGTGCGGAGGGTGGAGGAGAAATGGCCGCGCATGCGTGACTTGAAGAAGCCGCGCACCTTGCCGGCCAGCGCGTTGATGCTGGTCTGGCGGGCCTCTTCCTTCTTCTCCTCGCCGAAATAGGATTTCCGTTCTTCCAGCCTCATGGCGTGCCGCGCATCCTGTTCGGCGAAGACCACCTCGATGCGGTCGCGCAGGCCCGCGATGCCGCCGAGCACGTCGGCCGGGATCTCGATGACCGAGACCGGCGAGGAGGCGACCACCTCGTGCGGGGCGGGCGATCCCACCATGGCGCCGATGAGATCGCCGGTGCGGTGGCTGGAGAAGGTTTCGGGCGCGCCGCCCTCCTCCATCGGCGCCACGGCGTCGAGGATGCCCTCGTTCAGCACCTGCAGGGTTTGCGGCACCTCGCCGGCGGCGAGCACGGTACCGCCCGGCGGGACGGATTTCAGCGCGCAGACACGGGTGATGGTATCCATGTCGTCCTCGGTGAGGACATCGGCGATGACCGACTGCCGCAGGGTTTCCTTGATCCGCTCCGTCGTATCCAGCAGCAGCGGCGCGACGGAGGCTTCGTAGACGTCGCTCTTGTCGTAGGCCGGCTTCAGGCCGGCGGCGCGGACATGGCGGAAGACGTTTTCCAGCACCGCGGCGCGGGCGGCGCCGGGGCTGCATTTCGAGGTATCGACGAAATACTTGATCTTGTACTGGATATTGCCCTTCTCGTAGCTCGACGTCTTGACCTTCGGTCCGGGCTTGGACATCGGCCCCTTCTTCTGGCGGGTGGCGTCCCGCAGGCCGGCGTTGATCAGCCTGAGCACGCGCTCCGGCTCGACCGAGAAGTCGAAACCGATGGTCATCTGGAAACGGCTGACCGGGCCGGTCGGGCCGGTCAGGTTGGTGATCGCGGCCGTGCCCATCACGCTGTTCGGGATGATTTCCAGCGAATTGTCGAGGGTGATCAACTTGGTGGTGCGCCAGTTGATCTCCTGCACGATGCCGAAGCGCATGGGCACGCCGCGGATATAGACCTGGATGAAATCGCCGACCACGAAGGGGCGTTCCAGATTGATCGACAGACCGGAGAACAGGTCGAGGATCAGGCTGCGCAGCGCGAAACCGAGGATCAGACCGATGACGCCGGAGGTCGCGAACAGGCCGGTCAGGGATTGTTCGAAGACGACGCCGATGATCCCGGCAGATGCCAGAATATAGATCATCAGGTTGGACATCTGGACGAGCAGCCGAGGCGGCGGCTGCTTGGTGACACGCTTCACCAGCATGTTCCAGAACACCAGGTTGAGCAGCCGGTTCAGCAGGATGGCCGCCGACAGCCAGGCGCCGACGCTGATGATGTAGGGCAGGAAGTCGAAGGTCTTGCCGACCGTCCTCAGGATGAAGTCCCGGACGGCCTGGTCACCGAATATCGTGAGCAGGGTGAAGCAGATGAACAGGGCGATGGGCACGCCCAGGTACTTCAGATTTTTTTCCACTCTTGATATTCTTTTTTATTGTCATTCCCCTTAAATATTATTGTCACAATAAATTGATCTCCGCACCGAAAATCGGTGGAAGAATGTAAAACACTGATTTTTATGAATTAATTAGAGGGGCTATGTTGACTGCCCACGTGGACGATTTCGGCGGAGCGAGAGACGCGGAAGCGTCAATCGCCGGCCCGGGCAGCAGACCTACTCCATTGGTTGAGTGCGTGGCGTGTGCCCCCGCCGCCTGGCCTGGTTCAGCGGGCGCCGCGCCAGACGATGAAGGCGAACAATATCGTGTTGGCGAACACCGCCATCGACGAGATCGAGGCGATCGGCTCACCGGTCGCGATATCGCCGCCATAGATGATGTAGAGCGCGGCGATCAGGGCGATAAGCCCGACATTGGCGACGATGGCGTGGATCTTCGGCAGGATGCCGCCGGCGGCCTCGGGCCAGAGCCGGTAGAAGAAAGCGTAGATGGTCATGCCGACCCAGCCCAGCAGCACGAGATGGGCATGTGTCGGCATCTGCCCGTGATCGTGGGTGGCGGCCATGTGGATGCCAAGTGCCATGCCGGCGATGGCGTAGATCACGGATGCGCGGATGAATAGCACGGACAGACCGGTGCTCATGGGTACGTTCCTTTCCGAACCGTAGTACTGGTTGATCTCCCGCGCGGGAAACTAGAAGAGACACAAACAGCCAGAAACGAATATTTTATTCGCACCCGCTGGCAAGATCAGGCGGTTGAAACTGGATGGCAGCCGCAGGACGTCGGTCCCGTCAGCCGGTCTTGCGGGCGACCAGGAACAGGGGGCTGCGTTTCTTCGGCTGCCACTCGGACTCGATGCTGAACCCGGCTGTCCGCACGCCCTCAAGAAACGTCTTGCGGGAAAAGAAGGCGACCTCCGGCAGCTTGCCGATCGCCTGACCGATGGGAACCAGGTACTTCAGAAGGCCGAACCCGTCATCCAGGCACATGGTGCTGGAGATGAAGGTGCCGCCAGGCTTCAGCAGGTCATGGACCCGGCCGACGGTTTCCCGCCAGTCGGGCAGGAGATGCAGGATGCTCATGCCGAGCACGGCGTCGTAGCTCTCCGCCGGGGCGTCGAATGCCGAGATCGGCGATTGATGGAAGGCGATGTTGCCGATACCGGCGGCCTGCGCCTTTTCCCGGCCGATCTCGATCATCCGCGCGGAGACGTCGATGGCGTCGATATGCCGGACATGCGGGGCGTGGTGGATCGCCGTCGTGCCGGTGCCGCAGCCGAATTCCAGCACCCGCGAATCGCGGTCGAGATGGTCGCGGGTCATCTCCAGCTTGCGCCTGTAGGCGGCCTCGTCGGGCACCGGTTTCTTCGCATAGCCGTCGGCTGTCCGGTTCCAGAATTTCTCGGTCCGGGCTTCCATGCATGTATCCTTGGCTGGCGGTTGGTCAGGCGAGCAGGCTGTCCTCGAACGGGTAGCGCGAGAGCAGCTCGACCCCAGACTCGCCGATCAGCACCTGCTGCTCAAGCTTGACGCCCTCGCGGCCGCCTTCCGCACCGATATAGCTTTCGACGCAGAGCGTCATGCCCGGTTCGATGATGCCGTCATAGCCGGCAGCGGGGAAATCGGCGCGGTGGTAGAGGTAGGGATACTCGCCGGTCATGCCGCAGCCATGGGCGGAGAGATAATAGCGGTTGGCGGCGTACCTGTCCGGAATGTCCCAGGCGTTGTCGGCGTAATCGCGGAAGCTCATGCCGGGCCGCAATATGCCGAGGTTATGGTGCACCTGTTCGTGGGCCAGCCGGTAGAGCTCCCGTTGCCCGTCGTCCGGCCTGCCCGGCCCTACATGGAAGGTCCGTGAGAAGTCGGAATAGTAGCCGTGACAGCCGACGACGTCGGTGTCGATGCAGACCAGTTCGTTCTCGCCGATCACCTTGGGGCCGGATTCGCGGAACCACGGGTTGGTGCGGTAGCCGGAATTCAGGAGCCGCGTCTCGCAGTAATCGCCGTTGCCGGCGATGACCTCCCGGTGCAGCACCGACCAGAGCTCGTTCTCGGTCAGGCCCGGGCGGAGCGCGTCCTGCATCGCCGCGACGGCGCGCTCGGTGGCGCGCAGCGACGCCTCGATGCAGAGGATCTCGTCCGGCGACTTGATGGCGCGCGCCATCTCGACCGGTTCCTGCGCATCGACGACCTCGAAGCCTTCACCGGCAAGTGCGATGGCCGCCCCCGCGTTCAGCCGTTCCAGCCCGACCCGGGCGCCGGGTCCGGCCAGGCCGCGAATCGTCGCGGCAATCTCGGCGGCCCACCGGCGCTCGCGTTCGGCGATGCCGGGCCCGGTGGCGACGAAACTCGCGGTCAGCGCCGGGCGGATCTCGTCGATGGTGTCGTAGCCCTCTGCAAGATGCCGGCAGCCGGTGAACTCGAAGAGGATGGTGCGCGAGGCGGTCACCAGCAGGTAGCGCGCCGGCTGGTTGCGCGACGAGAACACCTGCATGTTCCGGGTGCCCGTCGCATAGCGGATATTGACGGCATCGGAGAGAACCACCGCGGCGATGTCCCGCGCCGCCATCTCGTTCCTGACGCGCGCCAGCCGGTAGTGGCGCAGGGCATGCAGGTCGATGCCGGCGCTCTCCGGTGCGTCGTCGAGCAGCAACATATCGTCCGCGCCGGTGAGGCGGGCCTGTTCGTCAGTCTCCGTCATGCCAATCTCCTTCCCGATGACCTTGCGCGATCCTATTCTGTGGCCGGCGGGGTGACGAACTGTTCCCGTGCCGACCCGTTTCCGGTCAATGGCGACGGATACTTCCCGCTCGAACCCCTGCTGCCGGAAAGGCCTGCGCCATGCTGCTCCCGACTTCCCGCGTCATGAATTTCCCGGACTTCCCGCTCTCCGGCGGCGCCCGGCTGGCCGAACTCGAGGTGGCCTACGAGACCTGGGGGACGCTGAACGGGGAGGGTTCGAACGCCATCCTGCTCTGCCACGGCTATACCAGTTCTCCGCACGCGGCAGGCGACGAGGACGGCTGGTGCCGCACGCTCGTCGGACCCGGCCTCGCGATCGACACGGACAGGTATTTCGTCGTCTGCGCCAACATGGTCGGTTCGTCCTATGGGACCTCCGGCCCGGCGACGATCGATCCGGCGACGGGGCGCCCCTATGGCCCGGATTTCCCCCGCTACTCGATCGCCGACATGGTCGAAGCGCAGCGCCGGCTGATCGATTCGCTCGGCATCGCCCAGCTTGCGGCGGTCGTCGGCTATTCCTACGGCGGCCATCTCACCTTCATCTGGGGCGTTACCCATCCGGAGCGGATGCGCGCGCTGGTGCCGATCGCCGGCACAATGGACCGCCGCAAGACGCCCGAACAGATCCAGGCGCTGCGCGACCGCTTCGCCACGCGCTGTCCCGGCTGGAACGGCGGTCACTACCACGACCGGCTGAAGGAAAGCGGCGTCTTCGACGAACTCGTCGCCCACCGGCTCGAAAGCCTTCTGGTCTACGGTTTCAACGACTGGCTCAGGGACAACGTCACCAACCCGGCGGAACGCGAGACGATCCTGCGGGAACGGGCCGAGGAATGGGCGTCCCGGTTCGACGCCAATTCGCTCTGGATTCTCTACGAGGCAGGACTCGGTTCGACGGCGGTTCCGGACGCGGGCCGGATGCGGGCGCCGCTGCTCAACGTGCTCGCCTCGACCGACAGCGTTGTCGATGTGGCCGTCGGCCAGCCGACGGTCGACCTCCTGAAATCGAGGGGAATCGACGCCCGCTTCCACCGGATCGATACAATCTACGGCCATTACGGGCCGATGATCGAGGGCGCGAAATGGGCGGGTGAATTGGGGGCCTTCCTCGAAGCACACATCTGAGCGCTCAACCCGCCGGTCATTCGGCATCCGGCCATGACCGGCCGATGGAAACCCCGTCGAACCAGATCACCTGTGTCGGCAGTTCGATGCCCCAGTCATGGTCGAACGGGCGCCGCGACGGGGAGCGGGACACCGTGCCCTCGTTCACATGGCGGTCGACGAAGGCCTCGACGTCGGGCTTTCTGGTGCCCTTGCGGGCGAGATAGCGGCTGACATAGCTGTGATAGAGGCCGTACCGGAAGCTTGATCCCTTGCCGGCAAGTTCGCGGCGGACATTCCGGTCGGTCAGCGATCCGTGCAGGGCATGGCAGGGCTTCCGCTCGCCGTTGATCCAGATCGCCGCGAAATCCCCGTCCGGTCCGTCGGAACCCTCAGACATGGCTCCGTAATTGGCGTAGATCACGATGCGGGTCCAGCGGCCGTGCATCTCCTCGAGGGGGAACAGGCCCGGGCAGCGCCGGCCGACCGCGTTCATCTCGAACTTCAGCGCCCCGTCCTTGACCTCGAGCATCCAGACCGGATGGCGCCAGTTCTTCACCTTGACCTGCGCCAGGCTCTGGTTGGCCGGGGAAATATCGGCGAAATCTTCCGGCAGGTAGACCGAGAAGGCGTAATAGAGCGCCGTCGACCGGCTCCAGTCAGACACCCGTTCAGTGCGCTGGCGGTCGTTGCCGCAATCCTCCCAGCCGCCGGCGTCCGGGATGCCGCCGCAATCGCCGTGGCGCAGTTCGAACCGCTCGGAGGTCTCGCCGACGAGTACATGCTCGGTGCTGGCGCGGTCATAGGCCCAGGGTTTCGGGCTCGACGTGGTATGTTCCGTCGTGCGGATGCCGTCACCCGATGCGGCGCAGGCTGCGAGCAGCTGGGCGGAAGCCAGCAGGATTGCCGCCAGTTTCTTGTGCATATCTTGACTGTCCACCGGGACCGGGGTTGGGTCAATGCCTGACCGTTTCATGGCTTCGGGGAAGGAATCGATCGATGGGCTACGGATTTCGCATCAGGCAGAACTGGGAGCGCATCTCCCCCGATCTCGTCGCGGCCTTCAAGCAGCTGCCGGTCGCAAACGTCTCGGATTGCATGGCGCGCATCGTCGCCGGCGGGCCGACGCTGCGGCCGATGCATCGCGACGGCGTGCTGGCCGGCCCCGCGCTGACCGTGCGCACCCGCCCGGGCGACAACCTGATGATCCACAAGGCGATCGACATGGCCGCCCCCGGCGACGTGATCGTGGTCGATGCGGGCGGCGACCTCACCAACGCGCTGATCGGCGAGATCATGCTGGCGCAGGCGGTGAAGCGCGGCATCGCCGGCTTCGTTCTCAACGGCGCGGTACGCGACCGCGACGCCTTCCCGGTGGTCAATCTGCCGGTCTTCGCCGCCGGGGTCACCCACCGCGGCCCCTACAAGGACGGCCCGGGCGAGATCGGCTTCGCCATCGGGTTCGCCGGCCTCGTCATCGAGCCGGGCGACCTGGTGCTCGGCGATGCCGACGGCGTGCTCTCGGTGCCGAGGGCCGAGGCCGCCGCCATCCTCAAGGCGACTCAGGCCAAGCAGGCGGCGGAGCAGGTGCAGATGGCCGAGATCGAGGCCGGTACGCTCGACCGCAGCTGGGTCGACGCGGCACTGAAGGCGAAGGGCTGCGAGTTCCTCGACTGACCCGCCCTCGCGATTTCTGTATCTGACGAAATCGAATCGGGAGTATTCTCTCCGGCGAAATCATCGCACCGCGATGGTCCCAGGAGGGTTTTCACGATGTCCGGGTTCGACCGGCGGCTGTTTCTCAGGGCCGTGCTGGCATCTACAGGCGCGCTTCTGCTCTCACCATTCGGACAGGCCCGGGCTGCCGCGCTTGGCGGCAAGACGGTGCTCGTGGTCGGGGCTGGCTGTGCCGGGCTCGGGGCCGCGAGTTCGCTGGCCCGGCAGGGCGCAAAGGTAACCGTGCTTGAAGCAAGGTCCCATATCGGCGGCCGCTTGCGCACCGACTGGTCCATGGGCGCGCCGTTCGAGGTGGGTGCTGGCTGGATCCACGGGCCGGATGCGGACAACCCCTCCCGCCAGCTGGCCGACGCGGTGGGTTCGAAATATGCCGTCACCGACAACGACCGCGCCGTCACCTTTTCCGCCGATGGCGAGGCCTGGCCGGAAAGCAGGCTCGCCGAGGTCTCGGGAAAATGGGAGCGCATCCTCGAGGAGCTGGAGGAGAAGGTCGGCGAGGGAGACAAGCGGAGCCTGCGCAAGGCGCTCGATACCCTCTATCCGGGCCTGCTCGACGACCCGGCCATGCGCTGGGCGTTCTCGGCATACACGGAATTCTCGCTGGGGGCGCCGATCGAGGACCTGTCGGCCGCCTGGTTCAACCGCGCCGACGTCTTCCCTGGCGACGATGTCGTGGTCACGACCGGCTATGACCGGATCCTCGGACCGCTGGCGAAAGGGCTCGATATCCGCCTGTCGACCCCGGTCACGGCGATCCGCTACACGGACGAGGGCGTGACGGTGGAAACCTCCGCCGGGACGCTGACCGGCGACTACTGCGTCTGCTCGCTGCCGCTCGGCGTTCTCAAGGCCGGAAAGGTCGTCTTCGACCCGCCGCTGCCGGAGGAATACAGGCGGAACATCGACGCGCTCGGCTTCAACAGCGTCACCAAGCTGGCGCTGAAGTTCGCGGAGCCGTTCTGGGATATCGAGACGCAGTATTTCGGTATCGCGACGGAAGTGAAGGGACGCTGGAACTACTGGGTCAATTACCGGACCTTCTCCGAG
>JAVKCR010000168.1:0-10903 GCA_040222645.1 Rhodospirillales bacterium | reverse complement strand
CGCACCAATCGTTGATACGCGACGCGAATCGCGGAGAAATGGGACCAACTGTTGCAGCAACAATGGCCAACCACGTCGACTGGCGCGAGGGACTGAGATGCTGCTCTATGCCGCCGGGCGCACCGGCGCCACCGACACGCTGGGCCTTGATAGCTGCGGGCTCGTGTTCGACAGCCGGGGCCGCCTCACGGTCGATCCGAAGACCTTCCAGACCGGCGTGCCGCACATTTATGCCGCCGGTGACGTCATCGGCTTCCCGAGCCTCGCCTCGACCTCGATGGAGCAGGGCCGGATTGCCGCCTGCCATGCCTTCAGCGTCGCCGCGCCGCCGGCGCCGGACTATTTCCCCTACGGCATCTACGCGGTGCCGGAGATCTCCACCGTCGGCATGAGCGAGCAGGAAGTGCGCGAGCGCGGCATCCCCTACGAATGCGGCGTGGCGCGGTTCCGCGAGACCTCGCGCGGGCACATCATGGGTCTCGATACCGGCATGATGAAGATGCTGTTCTCGATCAAGACACGCCGCCTGCTCGGCGTGCATATCGTCGGCGAGGGCGCGACCGAACTGATCCATATCGGCCAGGCGGTGCTCAACCTGAAGGGCAAGCTCGACTATTTCATCGAGAACACCTTCAACTACCCGACGCTGGCCGAAGCCTACAAGATCGCCGCGCTGGACGCCTGGAACCGCATGCCCCGCGACGCAGTGCCGGAAAAGGACGCCGCCGGGAACGACTGAACGCACGCGCCGGGGTTGGCGAGGGGCCGTCGGGTTTGTGACACAGATGAACACAGATAAACACGGATGGTCTCGGGAACCCGGGCAAGACGGCTGAGTTGATGCCTCACCGGGATATATCGCGCCCGAAGGGCGCAATCCTTTTCCCGTTCTGCCCCGAAGTTCACCTACCCCCTCGTTCCGGGGTCGCCTCCGGCGGAACCCGGAACCCAGGATAGGCAGACACGACTTTCATAGCCCTGAATCCCGGCTCTCCGGCCAGGACGAGGGATTGGTCCGGTCAGAACCCGTCAACCCGCTCCCATCTGTGTTTATCTGTGTTCATCTGTGTCACGAAACACAGCCTCACATCAGGCACTGTGCGCTGTCAGACCGCTTTGTCGAAATCCGCTTCGAAATTGCGGCTCAGTCCCTCGCGCCAGTCGACGTGGTTGGCCATTGTTGCTGCAACAGTTGGTCCCATTTCTCCGCGATTCGCGTCGCGTATCAACGATTGGTGCGTCTGGACCGACGCGCAGTCCGACAGACTTAAAGAATGACTATAATAAAATCAATGTGTTATGCGACAACCATATGAATTTGACGCTTGGCCCTTCGGTTCCGACGCTTCCTGTGCTACAAAATTTCGACTCAACCTAGGCGGCAGCATGAACGATTTTCTCAAGCAGATAAAGCAGCGCAAGCAGGAGCTTCGGGCCGAATTGGCACGCCTCACGGCGGCGGAAAAGGCGTATATGAGCGCCGGAGAGTCTCCGCCTCGGACTTCCCGCGCCGGCGTATCTCGTGGCTCGACTATCAAGGATGAAGTTCTGGAGACTCTTGAAGGGGAGGTTCGTGGCCTGAAAGCGGTCGATATCCTCGAACGCATCCAGCCTGCGAAACCCGGCTTGAGCCGGGCAACCCTGTCACCGCAGCTTTCCCGGCTCCGGAAGGAGGGAAAAGTTCATAGCTACGAAGGCGTCTGGCTGCTCTCGAAATATCCGGTGCCGGAGGGCCTTTATCGGTCAGCCGATGAGTCGGATGACCCTGAAATCCCGTTCTGAGGTGAATAACCAGAGTACTTAATTCACAAAAAGAAAGGGTGCCTCGCCGAAGCTCAGCACCCTTCCATCGTCGGTTTGTACCCAACGAATGTCCAATCAAAGGGTACATCCGGCACGGCCCATTTGCAATGAAAGGACATGCGTATGTCGGATGATACCGAATACGAATACCTCTTCGTGCGCTGGATTACCCGTGGCGGAAAGCGGATTTATGCTTCCCAGTACGGCCTGAAGGCGTTCCGTATCAAGGTGAAGCGCAAGAAGTAGCGCTTCGCTCAACTGTCAACCGGCGCGGTGGCTTCATGCTGCCGCGCCGTCACATCGCCTCGTCGAAGTCGGCTTCGAAGTTGCGCCCCAATACCTCGCGCTTGCCGACATGGTTGGCTTTCGAGACCACGCCTTCCTTCTCCATCTGCTCGATGATGCGCGCGGCGCGGTTGTAGCCGATCTGCAGGTGGCGCTGGACGAAGCTGGTCGAGGCCTTGCCCTCGCGGCAGACCAGGGCCACCGCGCGGTCGTAGAGATCGTCGCCGGAGGACTTGCCGCCCTCGCCGCCCGGCATGCCGGGGAAGGATGGCGCGTCGTCGTCCTCCTCGGTGACCGCCTCGATATAGGCGGGCACGGCCTGCGCCTTGAGATGCTCGACGATGGCGCCGACCTCCTCGTCGGAGACGAAGGGGCCGTGCAGGCGGGTGATGCGTCCGCCGCCGGCCATGTGCAGCATGTCGCCCTGGCCGAGCAGCTGTTCCGCGCCCTGTTCGCCGAGAATGGTGCGGCTGTCGATCTTCGAGGTGACCTGGAAGGAGATGCGGGTCGGGAAGTTCGCCTTGATGGTGCCGGTGATGACGTCGACCGACGGGCGCTGGGTCGCCATGATCAGGTGGATGCCGGCGGCGCGCGCCATCTGGGCGAGGCGCTGGATCGCGGCTTCCACGTCCTTGCCGGCGACCAGCATCAGATCGGCCATCTCGTCGACCACGATGACGATGTAGGGCAGCGGTTCGAGGTCCATCGCCTGTTCCTCGAAGATCGGCTTGCCGGTCTCCGCATCGAAGCCGGTCTGCACCGTGCGCTTCAGTTCCTCGTCGTTCTCGCGGGCCCGCGCCAGCCGCTCGTTGAAGCCGGCGATGTTGCGCACGCCGAGCTGGCTCATGGCGCGGTAGCGGTCTTCCATCTCGCGAACGGCCCATTTCAGCGCCACCACCGCCTTGCCCGGGTCGGTGACCACCGGCGACAGCAAATGCGGGATGCCGTCATAGACGGAGAGTTCCAGCATCTTCGGGTCGATCATGATCATCCGGCATTCGTCCGGCGTGCAGCGGTAGAGCAGCGAGAGGATCATGGCGTTGATGCCGACCGACTTGCCGGAACCGGTGGTGCCGGCGATCAGCAGGTGCGGCATGCGCGCGAGGTCGGCGAATTCCGGCGTGCCGCCGATATCCTTGCCGAGCGCCATCAGGAGCTTGGCCGAGGATTTCTCGTAGGAGCGCGCGGCGAGCAGTTCGTGCAGGTAGACGGTTTCGCGCTTGCGGTTCGGCAGTTCGATGCCGATCACGCTGCGGCCGGGGATGGTGGCGATGCGCACGGAGATCGCGCTCATCGAGCGCGCGATGTCGTCGGCGAGGCCGATGACGCGGCTGGTCTTGGTGCCGGGCGCGGGCTCGAGCTCGTAGAGGGTGACCACCGGGCCCGGATTGACCTTCACGATCTCGCCGTTGACGCCGAAATCGCTGAGCACGGATTCGAGCATGCGGGCGTTCTGCTGCAACGCGTCCTCGGACTGGCTCGGATCCATGATCGGCGGCGGCGCCTCGGTCAGCAGGTCGAGCGGCGGCAGGTCGAAATCGCCGTCAGGGCCGAAATCGAGGCTCTTCTGGCGGCCCTGCTTCTCGCGCTTGCCGGGTTCCGGCCGTTCGGCTTTCGGGGCCACCACCGGCGGCTTGCGGTCGTTGCGCTCGATCGGCACCTCGCGGGTGGCCCGGATATCGGAATCATCGCCGTCGGTGGCGCGCAGCGGTTTGCGCACGGGTGTTTCGTCAGATCTAGCGCTGCGTCGGATGCGGGGCTCGACACGTTCCGGTTTGCGCTTCGGCAGCCAGGAGATGATCGTACGGCCGAGTTCCGGCGCCTTCGAGCCGACGGTACCCGCCGCACGGCCCGCCCGAACGGTGGCGCGGCCGGCGCCGGCAATGTCCCGCCCGGCAATGGCCGCGCCGAACAAAGCGAGGGCGGCCGCGATGACGAGGGCGCTCCAGCCGAGCAGGTCGGGGCCGATGGCGCCGCCCGTCCGGTCAGCCAGCGCGGTGGCGCCGCGCAGCATCACGGAACCGAGGGCGCCGCCGGGGCTGGCGACCGCGCCGTCGGTGAGGCGGAAATCGAGCGCCGTGGCGGCGAGCGACAGGAACAGCACGGCGAGACTGGCGATCAGCGCCCTGATCCAGGGCCAGCTGATGCGGCCGCCGCGCGAAATGCGCAGGCCCCAGGAAATCAGGCAGATGCCGGGCAGCAATGCCGCGATGCCGACCAGCTGCATGGCGAGATCGGCGAAGAGCGCGCCGCCGGCGCCGAGCCAGTTGGCGACGGGACCGTCGACCGCGACGTTGATCGAGGGGTCGGTCGGCGAATAGCTGAGGATGGAGGCGATCAGCGCCGCGCCGCCGAGCGCGGTCAGCATCCCGCCCGCTTCCAGCGCGCGCCGTTTCAGGAATTCCGACAGATCGGCCGGCAGGAAAGCCGGCCGTCCCGTTTTACTCTGTGCCATGGGGCTCTCAGGACGGTTCTGTTGCGATCGTCCGCGACTATGCCAGCCACAGGGTTGCCAAAAGGTGAACGCGATGCCCGGAAAGAAAGGAGGGGCGCCCGAAAGCGCCCCTCAAGTCTGCGGTATGCCGGCCGGGTGGGGGTAGGCCGCCACAACGCATGCTTGGCTACTTCCTAGGCAAACGCCGTGCCAGAGCGGGATAGTGCAATTGTCCGAATGATTCCGCGGTGTCGCGCGGTCGTCTGGCGGTGGTTTGACGGGACTCGACGGTGAAATTTTGTGCAAGATCGCAATTTTGCATAATGTGTGCGCAAATCGACCTCGTCCTGAAACGAGTTCAGGACGAGGCGTATTGAGTTCTGGCCCACCCATTTTCGCGTGACAGAGTTAGGCTTCCCTGCTTGCGTTCCAGGATCGGGGAAACCGGGAGATACGGGGACATGCATTTCACTGTCGGGGAATATGACGCGCGGCTCGCGAAGGTGAAGGCGAGCATGGCGGAGCAGGGGATCGACGTGCTGCTGTCGGCCGATCCCGCCAACATGTGCTACCTCACCGGCTATGACGGCTGGTCGTTCTATGTGCCGCAATGCGTGATCGTGGCGCTGAGCCATCCCGGTCCGATCTGGGTCGGCCGCGGCATGGACGCCAACGCGGCGAAGGTGACGACCCGGCTGCCGGAAGCCGACATCGTGCCCTACCCGGACGACTACGTTCAGAACCCGGCGAAGCATGCCTACCATTTCGTCGCCGACCTGCTGAAATCGCGCGGGCTTGCGAAGGGCGTGATCGCGACCGAGATGGATGCCGATTATTTCACCGCGCGCGCCCAGGCCGCGCTGGTCGAAAGCCTGCCGGATGTCCGGCTCGTTTCCGGCCAGGCGCTGGTCAACCGGGTGCGCATCGTCAAGTCGGCGGCTGAACTCGCGATCATGCGCCAGGCGGCGATGATCGCGGAGAAGACCATGCAGACCGCGATCGACCATATCCGGCCGGGCGTGCGCCAGTGCGACGCCGCAGCCGAGATCTACAAGGCGCAGATTTCCGGCACCACCGAGTTCGGCGGCGATTATACCGCGATCTGCCCGTTGCTGCCGACCGGGCGCGGCACCTCGACACCGCATCTGACCTTCACCGACGCGCCCTTCGTGCGGGGCGAGGCGACGATCATCGAGATCGCCGGCGCGCGGCTGCGCTACCACGTGCCGATGGCGCGCACCGTCCATCTCGGTCCGCCGCCGCCGAAACTGGCCGACACGGCACAGGTTGTCGTCGACGGGCTCACCGCGGCGCTGGATGCCGTGAAGCCTGGCATGACCTGCGAGGAGGTGGAGGCGGCCTGGCGCGCCGCGATCGCGAAATCCGGCCTCGTGAAGGAATCCCGCCTCGGCTACTCGATCGGCCTCAATTACCCGCCGGACTGGGGCGAGAAGACCGCGAGCCTCCGGCCCGGCGACCGCACCATTCTCGAACCCGGTATGTGCTTCCACATGATCCCGGGCATCTGGCTCGACGATTGGGGGGTGGAAATCTCGGAGGCCTTCCGGGTCACCGAAACCGGTGCTGAAACCTTCTGCAATTTTCCCCGGAAACTGTTCGTGACGGACTGACCCTAAGCTTTCCGGAAGATCGCCGAGAAATTGTTGGCCGGCATCGGGACCGGTTCCTCCGGCTCGAAACCGGCGGCTGCGGCAAGGGCGGCGACCTCCTCGAGATCGCGGATGCCCCATTCGGCGTTCTGGGCGCGCAGCGTCGAGTCGAACCGCTCGTTCGTCTCGGCGGTATGCGCGCCCTCCACCCTGAACGGACCGTAGAGCATCAGGAAACCGCCCGGTTTCACGCAGGCGCCGGCGCCGCGCACCAGGCCCTCGCAGGCGGACCAGGGCGCGATATGGATCATGTTGGCGCAATAGATGCCGTCGACCGGTTCCATGTTCCAGCGCCGCGCCCGGGCATCGATGGTGCGCGGCGGCAGTGCGATGTTGCGGTGCTTGCCGCGCCGGGCCCAGGCGGCGACCGAGGCGCGCATCTCGTCATCCGCGTCCGACGGAATCCAGGTGACCTTCGGCAGGTGTTCGGCGAACCAGCAGGCATGCTGACCGGTGCCGCTGGCGATCTCGAGGATCGTCGCCGGTCCGTTTACCAGTCCGCGCAGCACCTCCAGGATCGGCTCGCGGTTGCGTTCCGTCGCCGGCGCATGGCGGCGGGGATCTTGGGTGAAGCGGTCGGAATAGCCGGTCATGCCTGCGGGGCCCCTGCGATGGTCGGTCGACCAGAAATACAGGCCGGTGCGGGCCCTGTCGACAACGGCCGATTGAGGCGGGCGATCCGCTGTGCTACGGATTCTCCATGCTGCAGATGATCAGGGATATTCTCGGGATCGACGGCGCCGGCGTTGGCGGCGGGGGGGTCCATGACAATCCGCGCAAGATCGAGCTGGCGACGGCCGCGATCCTCGTCGAGGCGGCGATGATGGACGGCCAGTTCACCAATGACGAGCGCCGCGCCATCGCCGCGATATTGCAGGACCGGTTCGAGTTCTCCACCGCGGAAGCGGTCGAACTGATGGACAGCGCGTTTGCCGAACGGGAGAAATCCTCCGACATCTACCCGTTCACCCGCGCCGTGAAGGACCTGTTCGACGATGCCGGCCGGCTCGAGATCATCGAGCATCTCTGGCATGTCGCCTATGCCGACGGGATTTTGCACGATTACGAGGCGCATCTGGTGCGCCGTATCGCCGGCCTGCTCTACGTTCCCGACGCGCAAAGCGGCGCTGCCCGGAAACGGGTGCTTGCACGTCTCGGCATCGCGGAATAAACCAACAGCAAGCGAATTTCGCTCCCGTCAGAGGCAACCGGGTCGGAGAGGTTCATGACATACGTCGTTACCGAGAACTGCATCAAGTGCAAGTATATGGATTGCGTGGAAGTCTGTCCGGTGGACTGCTTCTACGAAGGTGAGAACATGCTCGTCATCCACCCGGATGAATGCATCGATTGCGGCGTCTGCGAGCCGGAATGCCCGGCCGAGGCCATCCTGCCGGACACGGAATCCGGCGCCGAGGACTGGCTGGAACTCAACCGCGAATATTCCGAAAAATGGCCGAACATCACCCGTCAGGGTACGGCCCCCGAGGACAGCGCGGATTGGGACGGCAAGCCCGGCAAGAAGGAAATGTTCTCGCCCAATCCGGGTTCCGGGGACTGATTCCGCGGGCGCGTTCTCGCGCCTGCAACATCGGGCTACCAATTTCCACCATTTTGTGGTACAAGATATCAGCCGGTCGCGAATTCGCGGCCGGTTTATCTGTGTCCCGGCCCCTGATATGTCCGGACCGGATGCATTCCGGCCTGCCGCCGACGGTCCTGATGGACCGGCCAAGCAATGCGGCGGCACCTGTCCCTTTGCGGTGACCATGATCGGGCCTCCCGCCCGACACGGTCAAGCGACCCCGCAAACAAGGGCACTCGGTTGAACCATTGAGGTGAATTGGACGAGATGTCTCAGGAAATGGCGTTTGATATCGGCGACTTCGTTGTCTACCCCACCCACGGCGTGGGCAAGGTGGTCGGCGTCGAACAACAGACCATCGGCGAACATGAACTCAAGCTCTTCGTGATCACTTTCGAGAAGGACCGGATGACGCTGCGCGTGCCGGTCGAGAAAGCCGCCAATTCCGGACTGCGCCGCCTGTCGAACCGCAAGATCATCGACAGCGCGCTGACCACCCTGAAGGGCAAGGCGAAAGTGAAGCGCACCATGTGGTCGCGCCGCGCCCAGGAATACGAAGCCAAGATCAATTCCGGCGACCCGGTCTCGATCGCCGAGGTCGTGCGCGACCTGCATCGCGGCGAAGGCCAGTCGGAGCAATCCTATTCGGAACGCCAGATGTACGAGGCCGCCCTCGACCGTCTCGCCTGCGAACTGGCCGCCGTCGAGAAGATCGACAAGGACAAGGCGACCGCCAAGGTGGAAAGCCTGCTGGCCGCCTGACCGGCCGGCGGTTTTCCCGCCATCACGTCCAACCTGGTAACGGAGAGCCATCGTTCTCCGCAGGATCGCTGCGGTTCCGTTTTCGCCGGCTTTACATCTTTGCGAACGCGTCGATCGCCTGGATGATCGCCGGGCCGATGAGGACGATGAACAGCGGCGGCATGATGAACAGGATCAGCGGCAGGGTGAGCGTCGCCGGCAGGCGGGCCGCCTTGGCCTCCGCGCGCATCAGGCGTTCGTTGCGGAATTCCGCCGACAGTACCCGGAGCGACCGGGTCAGCGGCGTGCCGTAGCGCTCGGTCTGGATCAGCGTGTTCACCAGGCCCGCGACTTCCGGCATCGGGCAGCGCCGCGCGAGATTCTGCAGCGCCACGCGCCGGTCCGGCAGGAAGGAAAGCTCCGCCGAGGTCAACGCCAGCTCTTCCGCCAGTTCCGCCGTTGACGGCGCGATCTCGCGGCTGACGCGGGCCAGCGCCGCATCGAGGCTGAGCCCGGCCTCCGCGCAGATCACCAGCAGGTCGAGTCCGTCCGGCAGCGCCTTGCGCAGCGCCGCCTCGCGCTTGTCGCCCTGGTTCTTGACCACCAGCACCGGCAGGAAATAGCCGATCAGCACGGCGCCGAAGCAGATCGCCGGCTTCAGCGCCGGTTTCACCGGGTAGATGTCGAGCAGGTAGATCGCCGAGACCGCCAGCACGCCGAAGGCGAAGGGCAGGCTGAGCCGGAAGAAGAGATAGGCAACCATCGCGTCGCGCGACCGCCAGCCGGCCCGGGCCAGCCGGAACTCCGCCGATTTTCCCTGTTCCGAGCGGCGCAGGTTGAAGCGCTTGATGACCCGGCGCATCAACCCGAGGCTTTCCTCTCGAAGGCCCCCGAACCGCTTGTCGGCCTGTTGCGGCCCGAGCCGGGCAGCACGCATGGCGGCGCGCTCGCCCGCCACCGCGCGGATGCGCCGCGGTACCGGATCGCGGACCAGCAGCGCCCGCCAGACCGCGATCGCCGCCGACAGGGCACCCAAAGCCGCCATCGCCACCGCGAGGTCGTCGGCGCCGATGGAGGCCGGCAGGAAATCCGCGATGCTCATATCTCGAACCGCACCATTTTCGCCATCACCGCGACCCCGAGCCCGACCATCAGCAGGCCGGCGGCGGTCATCGCCATGCCGCGGATATCGGTCAGCAGCAGGGTGACGTAGTCCGGATTGATGACGTAGAGGATGGCGAACATGGCGAAGGGCAGCGACCCGATGATGATCGCCGAGGCCTTGGCCTCCGACGACATCGCGGCGACCTTGAGCTTCATCTGGCGGCGCTTGCGGATGATGTCCGAGAGATTGTCGAGGGTCTCCGACAGGTTGCCGCCTGTCTCCTGCTGGATGGTCAGCGAGATGACGAAGAACTTCACCTCCGTCGAATCGAGCCGGTCCGCCATCTCCCAGAGCGCCTGGTCCATTGGCCTGCCGAGCCGGATGGCGTCGGTGACGCGGGTGAACTCGCCGCCGATCGGGTCGTCCATCTCTCGGGCGACGGCGATCATTGCCTCGGTGACGGGCAGGCCGGATTTCAGGCTGCGCACGATCAGGTCGATGGCATCGGGAAAACGCCCGGCGAACCGATTGCGCCGCCGGGCGATCAGCCAGCCGACAGTTGCATGCGGCAGGCCGAGCCCGGTGCCGATCGCCGCCGGTATCGCGAGCGGCAACGCGAGGCGCGACCAGAAAACGAGGGTGAGGAAGGCCCCGGCGGCAGTCAGGATCGAGGCCATCATGTAGCCGAGCACGGAGATCTTCATGCCGCTGGCGGCCAGCCGCTGCTTCAGATTCTCGCGCTTCGGCATCAGCCGCGACAGCTGCTGCAGCAGCGCCGGCCCGTCGCCCTCGCCGTCATCGCGGCGGATCGAGGCGAGCGCGTCGGCCGATGGCAGCCGGCGTTCGCCCCGGGCCGCGGCAATGCGCCGCTTCAGCCGCTTCTCACCGCCGGCGACGCCCTGCCAGACCGCCCATCCGAGCAGCATCAATGCGAAGGTGGCGAGGGCGATCATCGCCATCAGCATCAGGTCCTGGGACAGGGCGAGGGTCATGCCAGCACCTCCATCAGCGAGCGTTCAAGACCGAAATAGGCGGCGCGGGTGGCGAAGGCGGGGCGGAGCCCCGTCGGCCGGAACTCGCCGGTCAGCGTGCCGTCCGGCGCCTCTCCGGTGAATTCGAAGGTGAACAGGTCCTGGGTGGTGACCACCTCGCCTTCCATGCCCACCACCTCGGTGACATGGGTGACGCGGCGCTTGCCGTCGCGCATGCGGCTGACCTGGACGATCAGGTTGACCGCGCCGGCGATCTGCGCCCGCACTGCCTCGTTCGGCAGCTTGACG
>JAVKCR010000167.1:0-3734 GCA_040222645.1 Rhodospirillales bacterium | reverse complement strand
CAACCCGCCAGCCTCGCGCTTTCCGGCAGTCTCGATGCCGGCCGGCTGACGCTCGACGGCAGCCTCACCGGCATCGACCTCGACCAGGCGTCGGTCAGCGCCGAACTTCCCGTCGAAATTTCCCTCACCCGCCTGTCGGGGAGCCTGCCGGAAGACGGCGCGCTCCGCGCCGCGGTCCGTTTCGCCGGCGATATCGCCCGCATCTGGCCGCTGCTGCCGCTGCCGGAACACCAGATGAGCGGGCGTTTCGATATCGACGCCAGCGCCTCCGGCACCATCGCCGACCCGGTACTCGGCGGCAGCGCCCGGATCACCGGCGGCGCCTACGAACATCTGGAGTTCGGCTCGCGGCTCACGGCGATCGCGCTCGAGGCCCGCTTCGATGGCGGCCGCTTGACCCTTGAGCGCCTGTCCGCCGGCGACGGCGCCAGCGGCACGATCTCCGCGGACGGCTATGCCGATCTCGGCGGCGGCAATCTCGTTTACCGGTTCCGTCTCGCCGCCAACGGCACCCGGCTTGTCCACCGCGACGATCTGGAGGCCGTGGCAAGCGCCGATATCCGTGCCGAGGGCAACGCGGATGGCGGACGACTTGCCGGCACCGTCATCATCGAGAAGGCCGAGATAAACCTCGCCGCCGCCCTGCCGCCCACCGTGACGACGCTGGAAATCGAGAACGACCCGAACCGAAAGGAGAAGGACGCCCAACCGGCCTCGACCTATCCGCTGGATCTCGACCTGCAGATCTCGGTGCCGGGCAAGACCTTCGTGCGGGGCCGCGGCCTCGATTCCGAATGGGCGGGCAAGGTCGATATCGCCGGCACGGCCTCGGACCCGGTCATCACCGGCGGCATCCGCGCGGTGCGCGGCCAGATGGACGTGGTCGGCAAGGTTTTCGACATCCGGGATTCGGCGATCAATTTCTCCGGCGGCCCGGAACCGCGTCTCGATATCGCCGGCCAGTACAAGACGCAGGATCTCGAGGTCACGGCGAAATTGACAGGCCCCGCGCGCAAGCCGGAACTGACCCTGACCTCGTCACCGCCGCTGCCGCGCGACGAGATCCTGGCCCAGGTGCTGTTCGGCCAGGGCAAGGCCAATCTCGGTCCGCTGCAGGCGGCCCAGCTGGCGGCGGCAGCCGCCGACCTGTCGGGGGCGACCGGAGGCGGCACCGACGTGATCGGGCGCATCCGCAAGCTCGCCGGCGTCGATGTGCTGCGGGTCGAGGACGGGGCAACCGGCCCGGCGGTCGCCGCCGGGAAATATATCGCGGACGGCGTCTATGTCGGGGCGAAGCAGGGCTCGAAGCCCGGTTCCGGCGGCGTCGAGGTCGAGGTCGAGGTGACGCCGAACATCTCGGTGAAGTCCGAGGCCGGCCAGACCGGCGACAGCAATATCGGAATCCAGTTCAAGTGGGATTACTGACCGCTCCGATCAGCGGGTGAGCGTGCGCCGGAGCGCGTTCTGCCAGCCGGCGAACTTGCGCGACCGCGTCGCCTCGTCCATCGCCGGCTCGAAACGCCGGTCGAGTTTCCAGCGCTTGGAGAATTCCTCCGGTCCCGGGTAGAAGCCGGTGTGATGACCGGCCAGCCAGGCGGCCCCCAGCGCGGTCGTTTCCATGACCACGGGCCGGTCGACCGGCGCGTCGAGAATATCGGCGAGGAACTGCATGCTCCAGTCGCTCGCGGTCATGCCGCCATCGACGCGCAGCACCGTGCGCGAGCCGCGGTCGGGCGCCCAGTCGCGATACATCGCCTCCAGCAGATCGCGGGTCTGGTAGCAGACCGCCTCCAGCGCGGCGCGCGCCAGCTCCGCCGGCCCGGTGCCGCGGGTCAGCCCGAAGATCGCGCCGCGCGCTTCCGCATCCCAGTGCGGCGCGCCGAGCCCGGTGAAGGCCGGCACCAGGTAGACCTCCTGCCTGTCGTCGGCGGAAGCCGCCAGACCGCCGGTCTCACCGGCGCTCGCGATGATGCCGAGCCCGTCGCGCAGCCATTGCACGGCGGCGCCCGCCACGAAGATCGCGCCTTCCAGCGCATAGGTGGTCTCGCCGCCGAGGCGGTAGGCGATGGTGGTCAGCAACCGGTTCTGCGAGGCGACCGCTTCCGACCCGGTGTTCAGGAGCGCGAAGCAGCCGGTGCCGTAGGTCGACTTGAACATGCCGGGGGCAAAGCAGGCCTGGCCGACGGTCGCCGCCTGCTGGTCGCCGGCGACACCGGCGATGCGTAGCGGCGCCCCGAAGATGCCGGCGTCGGTCTCACCGAAATCGGCGGCGCAATCCAACACCTCCGGCAGCATGGAGGCGGGAACGCCGAGCAGGTCGACCAGGGTCTCGTCCCACCGGTTCTCATGGATGTTGTAGAGCAGGGTGCGCGACGCGTTGGTGGCGTCGGTGCGGTGCACCCGCCCGCCGGTGAGTTTCCAGATCAGGTAGCAATCGACGGTGCCGAAGGCGAGATGGCCGGCCTCCGCGAGGTCGCGGGCGCCGTCGACATTGTCGAGAATCCAGGCCACCTTGGTGCCGGAAAAATACGGATCGAGCAGCAGCCCGGTGCGCGACGCGACATCCGCCTCGTGCCCGCCCTTGCGCAACCTCTCGCAGATCGGGGCGGTCCGCCGGTCCTGCCAGACGATGGCGCGGTGCAGCGGCTCACCCGTTCGCCGGTCCCAGACCAGCGTCGTCTCGCGCTGGTTGGTGATGCCGATGGCGGCGATGTCGGACGCAGAGGCGCCAGCTTTCTTGAGTGCGCCGCGGCAGGTCTCGATGGTGGTGCGCCAGATATCATCAGGGTCATGCTCCACCCAGCCGGAATCCGGGAAATGCTGGGTGAATTCCTGCTGGTCGACCGCCACCACGGCAAAGTCCCCGTCAAACAGGATGGCGCGCGATGAGGTGGTTCCCTGGTCGATGGCGAGCACGTATCCGGACATGATGGTGTTTTCCCCTTTATGTCTCTTCGTTGTTCATTCCGGCAATCTGCTGCCGGTTCAGTCGCTGCATTCACCCTGTTCTATCTTCGGCGAAACCTTCGCCGCCGCGAGGAACCCGGCAACGCCCTTGGCCGAGAGCGCATAGGACACCCGCCCGGCATTCTCGTTGTCGACGACGATGAAGGTATTGATGCCGACCACCCGCCCGCAGCGGTCGACCAGCGGACCGCCGCTGTTGCCCTGCGAGATGTCGGTGGAATGCACGATCACCACGTCGCCCTTCACCGGCTGGATGGTCTGGATCGCCCCCTGGTTCATCACCAGCGCCGGTGCGGCACCCATGTCGCCGTTGAACAATTGCTGCTTGGAGATGTCGGAATCGGTGATCGCCGACGGATAGCCGGCCGCGACCACGGGCTGCAGCGCGTCGAAGGAGAAGGTCAGCGGCAGGATGCCGGTCTGGCCGGCGCCCGGCACATGGACGAGGGCGAAATCCGGCTCGCCGAACTCGCTGCCCGTCGACATCTTCACCACCTTGCCCTTGCGGAGCTGGCCGAGCGATTTCGAGGTGACGAACACCTCGCCGCCCTTTGCCCCCTCGATGACATGCCGGTTGGTCATCAGCATTTCCGGCGCGATGAAGATCCCGGTGCCCGACCCGTTCTCTTTCTCCGAGACCGGCGTGACGATGAAGGCGGTCGAGAGGCGGAGCAGGTCACGCAGGTTCGCGGTCGAGAGCGGCGTGAGCGATGCCGTCTGCCGAGGAGTGTCCGGCGCCGCCGCCTGTCCCGTCGCATCCTGCGGGG
>JAVKCR010000166.1:0-22341 GCA_040222645.1 Rhodospirillales bacterium | reverse complement strand
GTCGGAGGACCTCGACTACCTGCTGGGCCGGAGGGCGGAGCTGCCGACCGATCATGCCGACGAACACCAGGCCTGACCCGCTGCATATTGAACGGAAAAGGCCTCCCGGAGCGGTCCGGGAGGCCTTACTCGTTTCAGCGGAATGTCGGCTGGTTACTGCCGCGCCACCATCAGCTTCTTGATCTCGGCGATGGCCTTCGCCGGGTTGAGACCCTTCGGGCAGGTCTTGGTGCAGTTCATGATGGTGTGGCAGCGGTAGAGCCGGAACGGGTCCTCGAGATTGTCGAGGCGTTCGCCGGTATGCTCGTCGCGGCTGTCGGCGATCCAGCGATAGGCCTGCAAGAGCACGGCCGGGCCGAGATAGCGGTCGCCGTTCCACCAGTAGCTCGGGCAGCTGGTCGAGCAGCAGAAACAGAGCACGCATTCCCAAAGGCCGTCGAGCATCTCGCGCTCTTCCGGGCTCTGCAGGCGCTCTGTATCGGTCGGGGCCGGCGTGTCGGTCTGCAGGAAGGGCTGCACCGACTTGAGCTGCGCGTAGGGCACCGACAGATCGGGGACGAGGTCCTTGATCACCGGCATGTGCGGCAGCGGGTAGACCTTCACATCGCCCTTCACCTCGTCGATCGGCTTGAGGCAGGCCAGCGTGTTGGTGCCGTCGATGTTCATCGAGCAGGACCCGCAGATCCCCTCGCGGCAGGAGCGCCTGAGCGTCAACGTGGAATCGACCTCGTTCTTGATCTTCAGAAGCGCGTCGAGAACCATCGGGCCGCACTGGTCGAGATCGATCTCGAAGGTGTCGATGCGGGGCGTCGAATCCTGGTCCGGGTCGTAGCGGTAGATCCGGAAGGCGCGGACGTTCGTGGCACCGTCGGGCGCCTTGTAGGTCTTGCCCTCGACGGGACGGGAATTGGCGGGAAGCGAAAATTCAACCATGGAACTGCGATCTCCGTCCTGTCGGCTCAGTAAACGCGCTTTTTCGGCGGGAACACCTCGACCTCGTTGGTCATGGTGTACATGTGCACCGGGCGGTAACCGATGTCGGTCTTGCCCTTGTCATCGACGTAGCAGAGCGTGTGCTTCATCCAGTTGTCGTCGTCGCGGTCCGGATGATCCTCGTTGGCGTGCGCGCCGCGGCTTTCCTTGCGGTTGACCGCGGAATAGATGGTGGTGAGGGCACAGGCCATCAGGTTGTCGAGTTCCATCGCCTCGACGAGGTCGGTGTTCCAGATCATCGACCGGTCGGAAATCTGGAGATCCGCGATCGTGTCGTTGACCTCGGACAGCTTCTTGCAGCCTTCCTCCAGCGTCTTGTCGGTGCGGAAGACCGCCGCGTAGTTCTGCATGTTCTTCTGCATGTCGAGACGGATGTCGGCGGTCTTGCGTTCGCCCTTGGCATGGCGGATGCGGTCGAGACGGTCGAGCGCCTTGTCGCAGGCGTCGGCCGCCAGCGGGCGGTGGCGTTCGCCCGGCTGCACCACTTCCAGCGCCTTGTGGGCGGCGGCGCGGCCGAAGACGACGATGTCGAGCAGCGAGTTGGTGCCGAGGCGGTTGGCGCCATGCACCGACACGCAGGCCGTCTCGCCGATCGCCATCAGGCCGCGGCAGACCTTGTCCGGATCGTCCTTCGTCGGGGCCAGCACCTCGCCGTGATAATTGGTCGGGATGCCGCCCATGTTGTAATGCACGGTCGGCAGCACCGGGATCGGCTCCTTCGTCGCGTCGACGCCGGAGAAGACCCGTGCCGTCTCGGTAATGCCCGGCAGGCGCTGGTTCAGCACCTCGGCGCCGAGATGCTCCAGGTGCAGCATGATGTGGTCGTTCTCGGCGCCCACGCCGCGGCCCTCGCGGATCTCGATGGTCATGGCACGGCTGACCACGTCGCGGGACGCGAGGTCCATCGCGGTGGGCGCGTAGCGCGGCATGAAGCGTTCACCCTCGGAATTGGTGAGGTAGCCGCCTTCGCCGCGGGCGCCCTCGGTGATCAGACAGCCGGCGCCGTAGATGCCGGTCGGGTGGAACTGCACGAATTCCATGTCCTGGTTGGGCAGGCCGGCGCGGGCGACCATGCCGATGCCGTCGCCGGTGCAGGTATGGGCCGAGGTGCAGGAGAAGTAGGCGCGGCCGTAACCGCCGGTCGCCAGCACGACTTCCTGGCCCTTGAACAGGTGCAGCGAGCCGTCTTCCAGGTTCCAGCACAAGACGCCGCGGCAGGAACCGTCGGCATCCATGATCAGGTCGATGGCGAAATACTCGATGAAGAAGTCCGCATCATGCTTCAGGCACTGCTGGTAGAGCGTGTGCAGGATGGCATGACCGGTTCGGTCGGCGGCGGCGCAGGCGCGCTGCACCGGCTTCTCGCCGTAATTGCTCATGTGGCCGCCGAACGGGCGCTGGTAGATCTTGCCTTCCTCGGTGCGCGAGAACGGCACGCCGAAATGTTCGAGCTCGATCACCGCCGGGATGGCGTTGCGGCACATATATTCGATGGCATCCTGGTCGCCGAGCCAGTCGGACCCCTTGACGGTGTCATACATGTGCCAGCGCCAGTCATCCTCGGCCATGTTGCCGAGCGCGGCGCCGACGCCGCCCTGGGCGGCGACCGTGTGGCTGCGCGTCGGGAAGACCTTGGTGACGCAGGCGGTCTTGAGACCGGCCGCCGTCATGCCGAGCGTGGCGCGCAGACCCGCGCCGCCGGCGCCGACAACGACGACGTCGTAATTGTGTTCGGTGATTTCGTAGGCCTTCGACATAAGGTCAGCCTCCAAGCGCGATACGAATGACGGAGATGATGGCGTAGATGGCGAGCAGCAGACTGCCGCCCTTGACGACGAGGATCGCCGCCAGCTTGCAGATCTCGCCGTGGACATAGTCCTCGATCACCACCTGCAGGCCGAGCTGCATATGGTGGAAGACGGCGACGATCAGCAGCACCATCATCAACGAATTGTAGGGAGTGCCGATCCAGGCGGTCGCGGCGGCATGGTCGGCGCCGGCGAAGCGGATGACCTGGATGACGAACCAGAGGGTCAGCGGCACCAGGGCGAGCGCGGTAACGCGCTGTGCCCACCAATGATGGGTGCCTTCCTTGGCGGAACCGAGATGGCGAACGCGGCCGAGTGCCGTGCGCATGCTGTTCATGATCAGGCCCCCATGGTCAGGCCGATGGCCCAGGCGAGGATGGTGAGGACGACCGAGGCGGCGATGACCAGCTTGCCGGTCATCTCCATCGTCTCGATCTCGAAGCCCTTGCCGGCGTCCCAGAACAGGTGCCGGATGCCGTTCGCGAGGTGATAGAACAGGCAGTACGACCAGCCGAACAGGATGATCTTGCCGAACCAGCTGCCGATGAAGCCCTGAACCGTAGCGTAGCCCTCCGCGCCGGACTCGGCGGCGCCGATCCAGCAGACGAGGAGCAGAGTACCCGCGGCGAGCGCGACACCGGTGATCCGGTGGCTGATCGACATCACCGAGGTGATCTGCGGGCGGTAGACCTGGAGATGCGGCGACAGCGGCCGCGCTTTCGTTGCCATGACGATCCCTCAAGAACCCGTTATTTCCCGAGTGCGGCGGGTGTCCGACGACCGAGATGCCGCACTGCAATGAGAGATGGTCTAGAACCGGGTCGGCTACAAGTCAATTAAACCCGTGCAATTTCACCAACCTGCACGGCAATGCGCCGCTCAGCCGCCGAACAGGCCGAGCACCGCGCCCATCACGAGGAGCACGCCGAGCCAGTGTCCGGCATCGATCAGCGTGAGTTTCCAGCCCTGCCCCTGGAAGCGATGGTTGACCAGCATGGTGGTCGCAACGAATCCCGCCCAGACGAAGGCGGCGGAAATCATCGAGGTGCGCAGGCCGGGCGCCCCCACATGGCCGATCAGCCCGGCCAGCATCCAGGCCATGAAAAGCTGGCAGGAAAAGGTGAGAACGAAAATGCCCGGCTTCGGCGCGGGCCGTTCCACCATGCCGAGGGCCGCCATCCAGGCCTTTCCGAGAACCGTGTACCAGAGTCCGCCGAAGACGAACCCGGCGACGGCTGCGGCCAGCACTGCGAGATAGTTCAGACCCGTGAACGCCATCCGTCAGGTCTCCCGGCCACCAACATGGCGGCTTTCCAGCATCCCTACTTCGTCTCGATGAAGTCGACATCCATGCGGAGCGCCCGGCCGACGCCGTCGACGGTGGGTGAGAACACCACCGTCTCGCCCGGTGCGACGGTGGGCTGCGGCGGCGCGATGATCGCTTCCTTGTGGATGATCGTGCCGTTCAGGTTGGTCAGCCGGACCCGCACGCTCGGGAAGGGTACCGGACGGTCGGTGATGTTGGTCGCGGTGCAGACGGCGGTCGCCGTCTCGTTGCCGGCGGAATCGGCGTCGCGGGTGATCTTGTCCGGCGGGCAGTCGAGTTCGAGACCGGCGCCCGGATATTCCGGCGGCAGGCCGAGCATCTCGATCAGCATGTTGTAGCGTTCCGTCGTCGACGGGAACATGTCCTGCACCTGCTTGCGGAAGACCCACGCGGCGGCGGCAACGCCGACAATCACCAGCAGCACGAGGAAGAACAGCAGCTTCGACTTGCCGCTGCCCTTCTTCTTCCGCGTCCGGCCGCCCTGGTCCGACAGGCCCGGGCTGAAGACATTGGGAATCGGTTCCGGTTCCGGCGGCAGTACGTCATCGAGCCGGCGCTGTTCGGCAGCCTCCGGTTCCGGCCGGGCATCGAGCGTCGGCATGTCGTCGTCCGACGGCGCATCGAGGCGGACGTCGTCGATCGGGAAATCGTCCGTCGCCGGCTCGTCCTCGGCCATGAAGGCCGGACTTTCATCCTCCTCGACGATCTCCGGCTCAGGCGGCGGAGGAGGAGGAGGCGGTGGCGGTGGCGGAGGTGGCGGAGGTGGCGGAGGTGGCGGAGGTGGCGGTGGCGGAGGCGGCGGGGCTGGCCGGGCGGCGGCGGGCCGTGTCGGCGCCGGTGCGGCGGCTTCCGCGTCACGCAGATCCGCATGCCATGAATGGTCACAACGGGCGCATTTCACGCGCCGTCCCGCCGGACCGATCAGCTCGTCACGGATATTGTATTTGGCCGAACAACTCGGGCAGGAGATCAGCATAGGCCTCTGCAACCACGTGAATCGAAACAATTGTTATAGTTGGGGCCAGATTCGGAGACAAGCAGCCTCGCATCTCTGGACGTTGAGTGCTTCCCCGGTTAAGTGTCAGAACATGAGACCTGTTAATTTTGGCTGAAGACAGTTCCGTCGTAAGATTCGAGAATGTCGGGCTTCGCTACGGATCGGGGCCTGAAATCCTGCGCGACATCACCTTCCGTCTCGCGGCGGGGGACTTCCGCTTCCTGCTCGGCCCGAGCGGTGCCGGCAAATCCTCCCTGTTGCGGCTGCTCTACCTCGCCGTGAAGCCCACCCGCGGCGTGGTGTCGCTGTTCGACCGCAATGTCGGCACAATTCACCGGCATGAAATACCCGGGTTCCGCCGCCGCATCGGCGTGGTGTTCCAGGATTTCCGGCTGCTCGACCAGTTGAGCGCGCTGGAGAACGTGGCGCTGCCGCTGCGCATTGCCGGCGTGCGCGATTCTGAAGTGCGCCGCCACGTGGAGGAACTGCTGAGCTGGGTCGGGCTGGAGGACTTCCTCGAGGCGACCCCGAAAACCATGTCGGGCGGCCAGAAACAGCGGCTAGCCATCGCGCGCGCCGTCATCGCCCGGCCGAAACTGCTGCTGGCGGACGAACCGACCGGCAATGTCGACGACAGGATCGCGATGCGGCTGATGTACCTGTTCGAGGAACTGAACAAGCTCGGGACGACGATCATCATCGCCACCCATAACCAGGGGCTGGTGCACCGTTTCCAGTACCCGGTGATGCGCATCGACCATGGCGTGCTGCAATTGCCGATGTCCGAGACACCGCCGACCGCCCCCCTGGTCAAGGAGCGGCTGTGATGGCGCAACCTTCCGGTGGACGCCTGTTCGCGCGCGACAATGCGGCTCGGTTCCTGCCCTGGGTGACCGCCTTCATGGTCTATCTCGCCTTCCTGGCGCTGTCCGCCGTGCTCGGCATCCACAACATGGTCGACAGCTGGAACGCCGAGATTTCCGGTACCGCGACGGTGCAGATTCCCCCCGAGTCGCTGGAACAGGGCGTGCCGGGCGAGACCGTCGACCGGGTGCTCGACCTGCTCGAGGCGCAGGATGGCATCCTGTCCGTCGAGGTGCTCTCGGTCGAGGAGGCCGCCGGCCTGCTCGAACCCTGGCTCGGTACCGGCGAGCATGTGCTCGACCTGCCGTTGCCGCGCCTGATCGATGTCCGGCTCGATCCGGCCCGGGCCGACATGCAGACCATCGCCCGCGAGCTTCGCGCGGTCGCCCCCCAGGCCCGGCTCGACGATCACCGGGTCTGGCTGCAGAATTTCATCGACGTTGTGCGCTGGTTCGAGATCGCCGCGGTGGCGATCTTCGCGATCGTGCTGGTGGTCACCATCCTCACCGTGATGTTCACCACCCGCACCGGGCTTGCCATCCATCGCGACGTGGTCGAGATCCTGCATCTCGTCGGCGCCAAGGATTCCTACATCGCGCGGAAGTTCGGCGCCCGCGCGCTCTGGCTCGGCCTGCGCGGCGGCATCATCGGCAGCCTGTTCGCCGCCGCCACGGTCTACGGCTTCTCCTGGCTGGCCAGTTCCATCGATGCGGCGCTGTTGCCGAAGGCGGAGCTGTCGATCGCCAGCTGGGCGATCCTGACGGCAACGCCCTTCCTGATCTCGGCCATCGCCTGGGCGACGGCGCGGGCAACCGTCTACACGACGCTGAGGCAGATCTCATGAACGCCCCGCTTGTCATTCTCGACCGCGACGGGGTGCTGAACCGCGACCTGCCGCACTCGGTTACCCGGCTGGAGGATTTCGAGATTCTCGACGGCGCGACGGCAGCGGTGGCAGCGTTGACGAGGGCCGGCTACCGGGTCGCCATCGCCACCAACCAGGCCTGTGTCGGGCGCGGCGAGCTTGCCCCCGCCACCCTGCGCGAGATCCATCGTCGGCTTCGCACCGCGGTGGTTGAGGCGGGCGGTCGGATCGACGCGATCTATGTCTGCCCGGAGGCCGCCGGTGACGCCAATGACCGCCGCAAGCCGGGTGCGGGCATGTTGCGCGAGGCGCTGGCGGATTTCGGCGCCGATGCGCCGGATGTCTGGTTCGTCGGCGATTCCCGGAGCGACCTGGAGGCGGCCGGCGCGATCGGCTGCCGCGCCGCGCTGGTGCGCACCGGCAAGGGGGCCGAGGTGCTGGCACAAGGCCTCCCGGCAAAGGCCGGTGCGGTCGCATTGTTCGACAAACTGGCCGATTTCGCCCAACATGTTGCCGGGGAAAGGGACTGATGCTCGCGACACGCAGACGCAGGAAACGGCAGGCATTGCGCAGGCGACTGGCCAGCCTGCTCGTGCTGGCCCTTGTCGGGTTCGCCGGCTGGAGCGGCGGGCTGGTCTGGTACGTCTCGCAGATGCCGGAGGAAGAGGCGACCGATATCCGGCAGGCCGACGCCATCGTCGTGCTGACCGGGGGGCAGGACCGGCTGTCCCGCGGTTTCGACCTGCTGGGGGACGGGCTGGCGGGCAAGCTGTTCATTTCCGGCGTCTATCGCGGACTCGACGTGAGAGAGCTTCTGAAGATGTCGCGGCAGGCGCCCGAGGAACTCGAGTGCTGCATCGAACTCGGTTATGCCGCGGCGGACACCACCGGCAACGCGCTGGAAACCGCGCGCTGGGCCTCGAACAACAGCGTGCATTCGCTGATCCTGGTGACCGCGCATTACCACGTGCCGCGCAGTCTGCTCGAGTTCGAGGAATTCATGCCGGGCGTGAAGGTCGAGGTGGCGCCGGTCTTTCCGCCGAACGTTCATCGCGACGATTGGTGGCGCTGGACCGGTACCGCGAGACTATACGCTGCCGAGTTCAACAAGTATCTGCTGGCGCGGCTGCGTCGGCTGGCGGCGCGTGCGCTGGCTGTCGACGGGGACGCGATGTCTTGATCTGGCTGAGATCGCTTGTATTCAACGCGCTCTGGTTCACCGCGATGCCGGTCCTGCTGATCGTGTTGCTGCCGATGCTGCTGATGTCCCGCGAGACGATGCAGGCCGGTGCGCGGCTGTTCGCCGGCATGACGTCGAGGCTGCTGCATTACACGGTCGGGCTGACCTGGCGTATCGAGGGGGCGGAAAACATCCCGGATGGGCCGTGCATCTTCGCCGCCAAGCACCAGTCCGCCTTCGACACCACCCTGTTCCACCTGATTCTCAAGGACCCCTGCTACGTGCTGAAGCAGGAACTGACGAAGATCCCGATCTACGGCAAGATGGCGATGCATGCCGGCATGATCTCGGTCGACCGGTCGGCGGGGGCCAGCGCGCTCAAGCACCTGGTACAGGAAACCCGGAAAGCGGCCGACCGCGGCAGCCAGATCATCATCTTCCCCCAGGGCACCCGTACCTCGCCGGGCCAGGACGTGCCCTACCAGCCGGGCATCGCCGCGATGTACAAGAGTTCCAATCTCGCGGTGATTCCCATCGCCGTCGATTCCGGCCGCTACTGGGGCCGGCGCACCTTCCTCAAACGGCCGGGCGTGATGACCTTCAAGTTCCTCGAACCGATCCAGCCCGGCCTGCCGCGCAAGGAATTCATGGAACGCCTCGAGCACGTCATCGAAAGCGAAACCGACAAGCTGATGTCCCGCCCGATGACCTGAGAAGGGAAGGGGTTTGTGACACGAATGAACACGAATGAACCGGCATGGCCGTGCGGGCGGAGAATCCGGGGACGGCGGATGGCTTGATCTGTAGCTGACCGCCAAAGGGTTTGTGACACTGATGAACACAGATAAACACGGATGGCTCTGGAATCAGGGGTTTTTCCGACGCTGAGTCCAGACGTAGCGGTCGAAGATGAATAGCGCCCTCCGGGCGCAGAAAGTTTCATCGCTTCGTCACTGGCTGAATTTTAATGCTGTCTCCGGCAGGGCGACATGCACGACCATCTGTGTGTATCTGTGTTCATCTGTGTCAGAAAAACCTGCAGCCACCGAACATTCTCACGCTACCCGACCTTTCCACCCGCACGGCCATGCACGTTCATTCGTGTTCATTCGTGTCACCAGATCCCTTCCGGGCGGATCGTGCGTGACCGGGTTGGCGGGAAACGGTATCCCTCCTGCCGGATATTGCCGGGGAGCATGACATGAAAGTCCATTTCATCGGCGCCGGGCCGGGCGCGCCCGACCTGATCACGGTGCGGGGATTGAGGCTGATCGAGGCCGCACCGGTGGTGCTCTATGCCGGATCGCTGGTGCCGCCGGAGATCGTCGCCGCGGCGCGACCGGACGCGAAGGTCATCGACACCGCGCCGATGCATCTCGACGAGATCATCGCCGAGATCGAGGCGGCCCATGCGCGCGGCGAGGATGTGGCGCGCGTCCATTCCGGCGATCCCTCGATCTACGGCGCCATCGCCGAACAGATGCGCCGGCTGGATGCGCTCGACATCCCCTACGATGTGACCCCGGGAGTGCCCGCCTTCGCCGCCGCCGCCGCCGCCCTGAAGACCGAGCTCACCCTGCCGGATGTCAGCCAGGCGGTGCTGGTCACGCGCACCTCGGTACGGTCCTCCGGCATGCCCGAGGGCCAGGAACTCGACCAGCTCGTGAAGGGGCGCCCGACGCTGGCGCTGCATCTCTCGATCAACAACATCGCGCGCGTGATCCGCGATCTCGAGCCGGTCTACGGTGCGGATTGCCCCGTGGTGGTCGCCTACCGCGTCGGCTGGCCGGACGAGGCCTTCATCGCCGGCACGCTGTCCGACATCCGCGAGAAGGTGAAGGAGGCCGGCATCACCCGCACCGCCCTGATCCTCGTCGGGCAGGTGTTCGGCAACACCGCGTTCACGGATTCGAAGCTCTACGACGCCGCGCACCACCATGTGTTGCGGCCGAAGATTCAATCCGCCGGCAGCTGATCCGATATCCAGTCGAGCGCGGCTTCGACGCTGGCCACGCGCCGGCCGGGTTCCGGTTTCGGTCGGCGGACCATGAGCACCGGGATGTCGGCCTCGCGTGCAGCGATGATCTTGGCCTCGGTCGCCGTCCCGCCGCTGGCCTTGGTGACGACGACGCCGATGCGGTGATGGGCCATGAGATCGCGTTCGCCGGCAGGGGAGAACGGACCCCTGGCGATCACCGTCTCGTGATTCGCCAGCGGCAGCGTCTCCGACGGCGGATCGACGAGACGGACCAGGAACCAGACCCCCCGGCAGGCTGCGAAGGGCGCGATCTCGGTCCGCCCGACGGTCAGGAAAGCGCGGGTCGCGATATCGCCGACGGCGCGCGCCGCCTGCTCCATGCTCGCCACCTCGATCCAGCGGTCGCGCGGATCGCGCTTCCAGAGCGCGCGGTCGAGACCGAGGCGGGGTATGCCCGCGGCTTCCGCCGCGAGCCGCGCGTTCCGCGAGATACGGTCTGCGAAGGGGTGGGTGGCGTCGATCAGCAGCCCCACGCCGTTCTCGCGGATGAAGGTGGCGAGCCCCGCCGGCCCGCCGAAGCCGCCGACCCGTACCTCGCCCGGCAGCGGGCCCGGTTTCTCCACCCGCCCGGCGAGCGAGGAGGTCAGCCGGACTGCCGCGCCCCGGCTATCGGCGATGGCACGGGCCAGCGCCGCGGCTTCTGCCGTGCCGCCGAGGATCAGGATATGCGGCCGCACATCAGACGACATGGGCGAGCGTGTTGCCGGCCCGGTCGATCACCAGCACGTCGACCTGGACATCGCCGGAAAGGGCGGCAAGCGCGGTTTCCCGTGCGCCGAGCGCGCAACGTGTGGCGATGGCGGGCCCGAGGGGACCGGCGATCTCCAGCACCTGTCCGGCGGAAACGGCCTCAGATGCGGCAAGGCAATCCGCTTCCGACCCGCCGCTCTCGCCGAGCCAGCGGGCAAGCAAGGCCGGGTTGATGCGGCTGCGCGAGGAATGCAGGTCCAACTGCCCGTCGGCGAGCTTGGCAAGCTTGGCGAAGCCGCCGGCGATGGTGAGTTTCGGCACCGGGTGGCGGCGGAGATATTTCAGCATGCCGCCGGCAAAGTCGCCCATGTCGATCAGCGCCTGGTCGGAGAGGCCGTGCAGGCTGCGCACCGCCTCCTCCGAGGTCTGCCCGGTCGAGCCCGCGACATGGTCGATGCCGGCGGCACGCGCCACGTCGATGCCGCGATGGATCGAATGGATCCAGGAGGCGCAGGAATAGGGAATGACGATGCCGGTGGTGCCGAGCACGCTCAGGCCCCCGACGATGCCGAGGCGGCCGTTGGCGGTGCGTGCCGCCAGTTCCGCACCGCCCGGAATGGCGATCTCCACCACGACATCGCAGGCAATTCCGAGCGAATCCGACACCGACGCAAGATTGGCGGCGATCATCTCGCGCGGTTTCGGGTTGATCGCGGGCTCGCCCACCGCCAGCGGCAGGCCGGCCAGCGTCACCCGCCCGACACCCTCGCCGGCGCGAAAGGTGACACCGGAACCGGCGTCGCCCCGCCGCACGGTGGCGACGATCTCCGCGCCATGGGTGACATCGGGGTCGTCACCGGCATCCTTGATCACGGAGGCGGTCGCATGATCCTCTCCGAGTTCCTTGCGGTTGAGCGCGAACGGCGCGCTCGGGCCGCCGGGAAGATGCGCCGACACCGGATCCGGAAAGCCGCCGCCATTCAGCGCCTGCCAGGCGGCGCGCGCCGCCGCGGTGGCGCAGGCCCCGGTGGTCCAGCCCTTTTTCAGCGGCGTGTCGGGTTTGCGGTAAGGCATGTCGCAATTTCTGGCCATGATGCCGGGGAATGGCTATAGGCTGTCATCCATGAACGTCTCACGCAACGAGCTTTCGCTGCCCGACATGCCGGTCTTCGAACCGGGCTGGGTATGGCTGGTCGGCGCCGGTCCGGGCGACCCGGGC
The DNA here is from genome assembly GCA_040222645.1 of Rhodospirillales bacterium. Classification (GTDB taxonomy): domain Bacteria; phylum Pseudomonadota; class Alphaproteobacteria; order Rhodospirillales; family HT1-32; genus HT1-32. The sequence continues at coordinate 10,360 of JAVKCR010000166.1, read as the reverse complement.
CTGCTCACCCTGCATGCGCTGAACGCCATTCTCCAGGCCGACGTCATCGTCTATGACGCGCTGGTCGACGAGCAGATACTCGATCTTGCGGGACCGGCGGCGGAGCGGGTCTATGCGGGCAAGCGCGGCGGCAAGCCATCGCCGAAGCAGCCGGACATCTCCAACCGCATCATCCGGCTGGCGAAATCCGGCAAAAGGGTCTGCCGGCTCAAGGGCGGCGACCCCTTCGTCTTCGGCCGCGGCGGCGAGGAAGCGCTGGCGCTGGTGCGCGCGCAGGTGCCTTTCCGGCTGGTGCCGGGGGTGACCGCCGGTATCGGCGGGCTGGCCTATGCCGGGATCCCGGCAACGCACCGCGATACCAATTCCGCCGTCACCTTCGTGACCGGTCATTCGGCATCGGGGGATGTGCCGGATTCGATCGACTGGGCGGCGCTGGGCAAGGCATCGCCGGCGATCGTCATCTACATGGCGATCAAGCATGTGGAGCGGATTGCCGTGAAACTGATGGAAGGCGGACGCCGTCCCGACGAACCGGCGGCCTTCGTCTGCAGTGCGACCACATCAGGCCAGCGGGTGGTCGAGACCACCCTCGGCAACGCCGCCCGCGATGCGCTGGAGAAGGATGTGAAGGCGCCGTCGATTTTCGTCGTCGGCGAGATCGTCCGGTTGCGCACCGCCCTCGACTGGATGGGCGCCATCGACGGCCGGGTGCTCGACCCCGACCCCCTCGGCGAGGGGTGGCCGGGCGAGGATGCCGCCCGCGCCTGAAGTCCCGGGCTCAGCGCAGCTTGGCGCGAACCATCGTTTCCAGTTCCGACAGGAAATTCGAGCGGTCCTGCTTCGAGAAGCTCCGGCCGCCGCCGGTGATCGTGCCGGTATCGCGCAATTGCGTCATCAGGTCGCGGGTGGCCAGCGCCATGCCGATGCTCTGTTCGTCGAAGCGTTTGCCGCCATGGTCGATCACCCCGGCGCCCCGCTTCACGCAGCGGTCGGCGAGCGGGACGTCGCGGGTCACCACGATGTCCTTCGCGGTACAGTTCTCGGCAATCCAGTCATCGGCCGCGTCCGGTCCCTCCGGCACCAGCACGTTGCGGACCAGCGGGTTGCGCGACGGGCGGATGCCGCCGTTGGACACCACGTGCACGACGAGACCATGCCGGTCGGCGACGCGCTCGACCTCGTCCTTCACCGGACAGGCGTCGGCGTCGACATAGATTTCCGGGCGCTCAGCCAACGCCGCGCGCCCGGTCGCCGACATGGGGATTGGACGCCCGCTCATGGCCGAAGGTGGAGACCGGCCCGTGCCCCGGTACGAAGGCGATGTCGTCGCCGAGCGGGAACAGCTTCTCGCGGATCGAGGCGATGAGGTCGGCATGGTTGCCGCGCGGGAAGTCGGTGCGGCCGATGGAGCCCTGGAACAGCACGTCGCCGACGAAGGCGACCCGGTTCGACGCATCGACGAACACCACGTGGCCCGGCGTGTGGCCCGGACAGTGGAAGACATCGAATTCCAGCTCGCCGAGACCGACCTTGTCGCCGTCGGTCAGCCAGCGGTCGGGGGTGAAGGTCCGCGCCGGCGGGAAACCGTATTCGGCCGCCTGTTCGACGATCTTGTCGATCCAGAAAATCTCCGCCCGTTCCGGCCCCTCGATCGGCACACCGTAATGGTCGGCCATGTCGGCGACGGCGCTGGCGTGATCGAGATGACCGTGGGTGACCAGGATCTTGACGATCTTCACGCCTTCCGCCTCGGCCTGGGCGATCAGTCTTTCCGTCTCGCCGCCGGGATCGACGAACGCGCCTTGCATGGTCTTGCGGCACCAGACCAGCGAGCAGTTCTGCTGAAACGGGGTGACGGGCAGGATACGGACGTTGATCGTCGGTTCGTCGGTCATGCGGCGGCGGTTCCGTGAAGGCGGGTCAGATGAGCGCCAGCAGGATATAACCCATCCAGAGCGATCCGGAAATGCAGCCGGCCCAGATCGCGCAATATCGGTAGGATTCCGCCAGCGCCCCCCCGATCATGCGCTGTGCGAACGCCGCCGGGGGGCGGACCTCCTTCGCCAGCATGATCCATACTTCGGTATCGCGGAAATCGCGGGTCGGCGCCCTGAACATGCGTTGCACCAGGATCAGGGCTACGATGGCGCTGAGGATGGCGCCGGACTTGACCGACAGAACGGGATCGTAGGCCAGCCCGGTCATCACCGAGACGACGCCCAGAAAGGCGAACCCGCAGGCGCGGCCCACCGACGCGAAAGCGGCTGTACGGATGCTTTCCATGCCGGAAAGCCTAGCGCCGTCTTGAAATCCCGCCAATAGAAATGGCGCGTCGCAACATCGGATCACGTGAGATTGAGCAGCGCCGGCATGGTGAGGGCCGCCGCGGCCACGATCCAGACCCGCATGGAACCGGCTGTCGCCTCTTCCTGGCCGTTGATCCGCTCGAAAATCGCGGCCGGGATGCCGCTGATCATCAGCGTTCCGGTCGAGATGATCAGCGAGGAGAAATATTGCAGCAAAGTCGGGGTCAGCGGCAGCAGGCTCGCCGGGTACCAGCCCGAGGCGGTGGACAGCATCAGCAGATGCGCCGGCGCATTGATCATGCCGTTGATCACGGCAATGCCGACGACGATGACGAGTAGCGTGTCACGGCTCATCTCTCAGCCCCCCTGCCCCATGGTCGAGACCGAGGGCGCGAAGCCCATCTGCAGCATCGTCAGCGAGATGATGAAGCGCAGCGCGAACAGCCAGAGCGCGGTCACCAGGATTGTCATGCGGTCGGAGATGATCAGCGGCGTGATGACCCGTACCGGACGGATCACCCAGTCCGTGGCGCGGCAGAAGAAGACGTAGATGTAATTCTGCCAGTCCGGCGGGGCGAACCAGCTCATCGCGAAGCGGCCGACGCAGGTCCAGGCGAACAGCGCCAGGCCGTAATTGACGATCCAGAAGGGAAGGTAGTTCAGAAAGAAAGCCTGGTCTGTCGGCATCTGTCGTCTTGCGGTTCTCTATGTCGGTGACGAAAACGGGGCCCGCCACCGGCAGGCCCCGTTCCGGTTGGATCAGGAAGAAAGGATCAGGTCTTTTCATCCATCAGTGTCTGGCCCTTCGGAATGCGGATCGCATCGATGAAATCCTGCATTTCCTTGGACGGCGCGGGCGTCATCAGGCTGACCACGTAGGTCACGAGGAACGCCGTCGGGATGCCGAACAGGCCCGCCGAGATGTTCTTCACCCCGAACCATTCACCCATGCCGCCATAGCGGGTCATGATCAGGTAGAAGAGCGTCACGCCGAAACCGGCGAGCATGCCTGCGATCGCACCTTCCTTGGTCGTCCGCTTCCACCACACGCCCATGACGAGCGCCGGGAAGAGGCCGGCCGCGGCAAGCGAGAACGCCCAGGCCACGAGGGCGAGGATGCCGCCGGGTCTGGTTGTCGCCACCAGGGCGCCGAGCACGGCGACGACTACCAGCAGGACGCGGGCGACCACCAGCCGCTTGTGGGTCGTGGCGGTGGGGTCGACCATCCGGTAGTAGACGTCGTGGCTGAGCGCGTTGGCGATGGCGAGCAGCAGGCCATCCGCGGTTGACAGCGCCGCGGCGAGGCCGCCGGCTGCAACCAGACCTGCAATGACATATGGCAGGCCCGCGATTTCGGGCGTCGCGATGACGACCACGTCGCTCTGGATGGAGAAGGCACTGTGCGTCAGTTCGGTGAGATTCAGCCCCTGGCAGGCCTTGTAGACCGCATCCGCAGTCATCATCACGCCGGCCGTGGGATCACCGGTGAAGCCGCAGAGCTTCACGAGGCCGAGATCGCCGTAGATGCGCACCCATGGCGAGGTGGCAAAGAGTTGCTGTACAGCTTCCACGGTCGACACGCCGGCGCCGAGAACGTTCTGGTAGACTTCCAGCTTCGCGAAGGAGGCATAGGCCGGCGCCGTGAAGTAGAGGATGAAGATGAACAGCAGAGCCCAGCCGACCGACTGGCGGGCGGCCTTGACGCTGGGCGTCGTGAAGAAGCGCATCAGGACGTGCGGCAGCGAGGCGGTACCGACCATGAGGCAGAGGATGAGCGCGAAGAAGTTGAGCGCCTCCGTTGCATTGGCCGGCGTGGCCATGAAGGGTTTGGCCCCCGCGAGCGCCGGTTTTGTCGCTTCCAGATGCTGGATTTCCTGCAGTACCTGGCCGTACATCAGCTGCGGGATCGGAACCCCGGTCTTCTGCGCGGACAGGATAACCACCGGGATCAGGTAGGCGATGATCAGCACGATGTACTGCGCCACCTGCGTCCAGGTCACCGCCCGCATCCCGCCGAGCATCGAACAGACGAGGATACCGGCGAGGCCGACGAACACCGCGAGCTCGAACGAAATACCGAGGAAGCGCGAGGCGATGATGCCGGTGCCGGTGATCTGGCCGAGGATGTAGGAGAACGAGCAGCAGAACAGGATGATGATGCCGATCGTGCGGGCGAAGTTGCCGCCGTACCGGGCACCGAGGAAGTCTGGCACCGTATAGGCGCCGAACTTGCGCAGGAACGGTGCGATCAGCACCGCCACCAGCACGTAGCCGCCGGTCCAGCCGACGACGAAGGCGAGGTAGCTGTAGCCGGAGCCGTAGAGGCCGCCGGCCATGGCGATGAAGGACGCCGCCGACATCCAGTCGGCCGCCGTTGCCATGCCGTTATAGACGGCGGGCACCTGTCGACCGGCGACGTAATATTCAGAGACCTGCATTGTTCGCGACAGGATGCCGATGCCGGCATAGACCGCGATGGTGAAGAAAATGAACAGATAGCCGATGATCTTGTTGGGAACACCGACCTGCTCAAGAATGCCCAGCAAGATGACAAAGGCGACGAAACCGCCGGTATACATGCCATAGATCTTGCCGAGATTATTGAGGAAACCACCTTCGTTTTTCATGATTCAGTCCCCCCTCACTGCGAGTCTTCAGATACGCCGAACTCTTCGTCGATGGCGTTCTGACGCGAGGCGAACCAGAAGATGGTTACCACAAAGACGATCAGCGATCCCTGCGCGGCCATGTACCAGCCCATCGGGAATCCGAAGATCACGATCCCGTTCAGGGCGTCCACGAAGAAGTGGATGCCGAACGAAAAGACGAACCAGATGATCATCGTCGTGATCATCAGACTTTTTGTTTTCGCCCAGTGGGCTTCCGCGCCACCTGACGACATATTGCTATCAGCCATCACAACCTACCCGACTATTAAAGTTAACGCAGCCGGAACCGTTCCCGTTACGGGAGTGGTCCCGGGTAACCCGGGGTCAGCCTGTTTCAGTGATCTAAACTTCCAGCTATCCCCCCCTAACCTCAGTGAAGACCTTTTGCGGTCTTTCATCTTTATGTTGGTTTCCAACAAAATCGATGATCATGTAGTTGCATTTAAAAGTCAATTGATCCTTCATATTCTACTTGACTGGCGATGACGCAGAAAGGCCGGCGAGAAACGATGGGGAACGGGCATGTTGGGATCATTGCTTTCGAGGCTGAGACGGACGCCTGACGTCCGTGATTCCGCCAGCTTTTCCAATCTTTTGCATCGCCATGCCGCGTTCATCTCCCAGAAGGGAACGCAGGAGTTCGTCCGCGCCAAGGCCGGCCTGAACTGGAGCAAGCTGATCAAGGAGCAGGATTATATCGATGCACTCGAGAAGAGCCGGTGGGAGGCCCTCGCGGCGGTTCTCGAGGACCTTGTTGTCATTTCCGAGGGTTTTCTGCGCCCCGAGTCGCAGGGCCGCCTGGAACCGATCCGGCTCTGGCTGCTCGGCTGCTACCGCGACATCCTGCATGAACACCCCATCCCGCCGCACCGCCCGCAGGGCTGGCAGGCCGAAATAAACCATGCGGATCTCAGGCTGCAATCGGCGCAATCCGCCGCACCGCTGCCACCGCACGAGATTGCCGAGGTGTCGGGCGCCAAGGTCTACGAATTCCTGCCGATCCACTCCAACCTGCGGATGTTCGACCTGGAGCTTGTCACCAACAATGTGCGTTTCAACATCATCCGTTTCCGCGACGAACTCAGCGAACGCGTGAACCCGGCAGACGTCGTCGCCGATGTGCTGGGGGCGGAGCAGGCCGGGCGATGAACCGGCAGGGCGGCAGCGCGGGGACATCCGGTCCGGCGCGCCGCAGCCTGTTCCTGTGTACGGCTGTCACCGCCATTCTGGCCGTCGGTCTCGGAGGTTTTGCCGTCTACAGCGCCGGCCCCGACCTCCACAATCCGGCAGTCATCGCCGTGCTGGTCATGCTGTTCGGGCTGATCGGGGCGCTCTGGGTCCTGCACACGCTGATCGAGGGGCATTTCGACAGCCTCGACCTGCTCACCGACGGCATGCTCGCCGCTTCGTCCGACAGCCGCCGGCGGCTGCCCGATTGTCCGGCCGATCGTGGCGACAGCCGGGAAATTGCCGGGTTGCGGCGCGCGGCGCGGGCGCTGGTCAATAGCTGTCCCGTCGATCCGACCGACGATCCGGCGTTGCTCGCCGGCATTCTCGCCACCATACGCAAGCCGATGCTGGCGATCACCGAGAACGGTCAGGTCACCATGGCCAATTCAAGCGCCCGGAACCTGCTTGCCGGTCACGGGGAACAGGTCGGCGGCAGCATCTTCGGCGCCATCGACCGTGACAGCCTGCTTGCCGCACTCGCCGAGGCAGATCAGGCCGCCAAAGCGATCGAGACCGGTCTTGCCGGACTCGACGGCCGGCGTGATCCGGTGCTGGTGTCGCCGCTGGCCGGGCATGGCGGCTATGTCATACGTTATCTTCAGGGGCCGTACGAAGGCGACGGGACCGGCATCCAGAGCCGGGCCGACCTGCATGCCATCGCGGCACCGCCGGCTGCCGAGCCTCCCGGCGACGATACATTGCTGGAGAGGCTGCCGGTCTGGGTGATCGATACCGAGACCACCGGTCTCGATGTTGCTTCGGACCGGGTGTTGCAGATCGGCGGTGTCCGGGTGCATGGCCGGCGGCTCTATCCCGGCGTCGGTATCGACAGGCTGGTCAATCCCGGCCGGCCGATTCCCCCGGTCTCGACCGGGGTGCACGGCATAACGGACGACATGGTGCGCGACGCCCCGCCCCTCGGTCCGGTCTGGGCCGATGCGGTCGCGGCCATCGGCCCTTGCGCCTGGGTCGGCCACAATATCGGCTTCGACGTCACGATCCTGCGCCGGCAGACCACCGAGGAAGGATTCAATTGGCAGGACCCGCCCTTGATCGACACCCTGCAACTATGCGCCATGCTGTTCCCGCGCCAGGCGGCGCTTGATCTCGAAGCGGTGGCGCCGTTGCTCGGCGTCGACATCCATGGCCGCCACACGGCGCTCGGTGATGCGCTGGTGACGGCGGAAGTCTGGGTTCGGCTGGTGCCGTTGCTGCAGCATCGCGGAATTGAAACTTTCGGCGCGGCAAAGGCCTTCGCCGCCCGGGCGCGGCGCGTGATCGAGGCACAGAAAGCGAGGGGGTGGTAGATGGAGGATACTCGCAGAACCGGATCAGCCCGGATCGATGCCTTCGCCTACCGCCACCGGGTCGGCGCGATCATGAGCGCGCCGCTCGTCTATGCCGAGCCCGCGACAGATATCAGCACGGCAGCGGGCATCCTGCGCAACCGTTCGATCAGTTCCGTGGTCATCGGCAGGGAAGGCCGCGTCGAGGGCATCTTCACCGAACGCGACCTGCTGCGCGCGATCGCCGCCGGCGGACCTGACGGGGTCTCGCGCCCGGTCAGCGACTACATGTCGTCGCCCGTTGTCACGATCCGGTCCGACGACCTGCTGCATGTCGCCATCGGCCGGATGCTCCGCCTCGGTCTCCGACACCTGCTGGTGGTGGATGACCGGGCGCAGCCGGTCGGCATGCTCACCGGGCGGGCGCTTCTCAAGCTGCGGCTGGACGATTCTCTCGAGATCGGCGACGAGGCGGCGACCGCGGAAGACGCCGCGTCGCTCGACCGGGTCCGCCGGCAATTGCCCGGTCTCGTCGTCCAGCTGATCGACGAGGGCCTCGCGCCGTCGGATGCGGCGCGCGCGATCACCGAGACCTACCGCCAGATCACCCGCCGCGCCGCCGAGATCGCCGAAGCCGCGGTGACTGCCGAGCGCGGACAGGCACCCTGCCGCTGGTGCCTGCTGATCCTCGGCTCCGGCGGACGCGGCGAGAGCCTGCTCGCCCCGGACCAGGACAACGCCATCGTCCATGATGGCGGGCCGGAACAGGATGCCTGGTTCCTCGACATCGCCACCCGCATCTCCGACCTGCTCGACGACGCCGGCATTCCCTATTGCAAGGGCAAGGTCATGGCGACCAACCCCGACTGGCGACGCCCGCTCGACGGCTGGCGCGAGGCGGTGGCGGGCTGGGTGTCGGCGCGCACGCCCGAGGCGCTGCTGATGGTCGACATCTTCTTCGATTTCATGGCCGTGCATGGCGATGGCGGGCTCGCCGCCGAACTGCGGCAGGACGCGCTCGCCCAGGCCGGGGGGTCGCTCGGGTTCCTGCGCCAGCTTGCCGGCCAGGTCGAACAGCTCTCGCCGCCGATCGGCATCTTCGGCGGGCTCAGGAAAGGCGATGACGGCCGCACGGATCTCAAGGCCGGCGGCATCCTCCCGATCGTTGCCGGCGCCCGCATCCTGGCGCTGGAGAACGGCATCGCCGCCACCGGCACCCACGAGCGCCTCCGCGAGGCGGCGCGGCTCGGCAAGATCAACCAGGGCGACCTGCCGGAACTGATCGAGGCGCACGAGATGATCGTCGGCTGCATCCTGCGTCAGCAGCTGACGGACCTGGAGGCCGGGCGCGAACCGGTCAACCGGATCGACCCCGCCGGATTCACGCCGCGGACCATCGGCCTGCTCAAGCAGGCGCTGAAGCGTTCCGAGGGCCTCAAACTGCTGGTCCGCGACGGTTTGAGCCACTGATCGGCCCGTCCGGGGCTGCTGGCTGTTGCAGGTGCGAGCGGCGCGGGCTAAATACCCGCCACGAATCCTCATTTTCCCGAAACAGCAGCGACGGACCCGACCGATGGCCGCCTATCAGTACATCTACACCATGCGCAACCTGTCGAAGACCTACCCGGGCGGGCGCGAGCTGTTCAAGAACATCAACCTTTCGTTCCTGCCGGGCGCCAAGATCGGCGTGCTCGGGGTCAACGGCGCGGGCAAGTCGACCCTGCTCAAGATCATGGCCGGCATCGAGACCGAGTTCACCGGCGAGGCATGGGCCGCCGAGGGCGTGAAGGTCGGCTTCCTGGCGCAGGAGCCGAAGCTCGACGAGACCAAGAACGTCATGCAGAACGTTCTCGAGGGCGCCGGCGAAATCAAGCGCCTGCTCGACCGCTTCGAGGAAGTCTCGATGAAGTTCGGCGAGGAAATGAGTGACGACGAGATGAACGACCTGCTCGCCGAACAGGCCGACCTGCAGGAGAAGATCGACGCCGCCGAGGGCTGGGAACTCGAACGCACCGTCGAGATCGCCATGGATGCGCTGCGCTGCCCGCCGGGCGATGCCGAGGTCGGCCCACTTTCCGGCGGCGAGAAGCGCCGGGTGGCGCTCTGCCAGCTGCTGCTGTCGAAGCCCGACATGCTGCTGCTCGACGAACCGACCAACCATCTCGACGCGGAATCGGTGGCCTGGCTCGAACATTACCTCGAGAACTACACCGGCACCGTGGTGATCGTGACCCATGACCGCTACTTCCTCGACAACGTGACCGGCTGGATCCTCGAACTCGCGCATGGCCGCGGCTATCCCTACGAGGGCAACTATTCCGCCTGGCTCGACCAGAAGCAGAAGCGGATGGAGCAGGAGGAACGCCAGGAGGCGAGCCGCCAGAAGACGCTGGCCCGCGAACTGGAGTGGATCCGGCAGTCGCCGAAGGCGCGGCAGTCGAAATCCAAGGCGCGTATCACCGCCTACGAGGACCTGCTGGCCGAGGCGCAGAACCTCCGGGCCGACAGCGCCCAGATCGTCATTCCGGCCGGCCCCCGGCTCGGCAATGTGGTGATCGAGGCCGAGGGCCTGTCCAAGGCCTATGGCGACCGCCTGCTGATCGACAATCTCTCCTTCCGCCTGCCGCCGGGCGGCATCGTCGGCGTCATCGGCCCGAACGGCGCCGGCAAGACGACCCTGTTCAAGATGATCACCGGCAAGGAAGAACCGACCGGCGGCACCTTCCGCGTCGGCGAGACGGTGGAGCTCGGCTATATCGACCAGAGCCGCGATTAGCTCGACGACAAGAAGAACGTCTGGGAGGAACTCTCCGACGGGCTCGACGAGATCACGCTCGGCAAATCGAGCATGGCGTCGCGCGCCTATGAC
>JAVKCR010000165.1:0-4864 GCA_040222645.1 Rhodospirillales bacterium | reverse complement strand
AGGTCGAACCGCCGGTGAAGGGCGATCCCGTCCGACGCTGGGGCATGCAGGTTGACGGCAAGGCGCCCTGGTGGTCGGTGCACGGCCGCAACAAGAAATCGGTCACGCTCAACCTCAAGCATCCGAAGGCGCGCGAGATCGTTCTCGGCCTCGTCGCCACCGCCGAGATCGTCGTCGAGAACTTCCGGCCCGGCCAGCTGGAGAGTTTCGGCCTCGGCCCGGAAGACCTCGCGACGGCGCGGCCCGGCATCGTGCTGGTGCGCATTTCCGGCTACGGCCAGACCGGGCCGGAAAAGGCCCGCGCCTCCTTCGGCGTCATCGGGGAGGCGCAGGGGGGCTTGCGCTATCTTTGCGACCACCCGCCGGGCACGTCGGACCTGCCGCCGGTCCGCACCGGCATCTCCATCGGGGATTCGGTCGCCGGGCTCTACGGCGTCGGCGGCGCGCTTGCGGCCCTGCTCTGCCAGCGGTCGGAGGGTGGCGCAGCGGCACGCGTCGTCGATGTGGCGCTGAACGAATCCGTCTTCAGCCTGCTGGAAGGCTCGCTGCCGGAATATTCCTTCGACGGCACCATCCGCCAGCCGACCGGATCGACCCTGCCAACCAACGCACCGTCGAACGCCTACCGTGCCTTGGACGGGGTGTGGGTACTGATCGCGGCGAACTCCGACCCGCTGTTCGCCAAACTCTCGCGCCTCATCGGCAAGCCCGACCTGCCCGGTGACCCGCGCTACGCAGACAACCCGTCGCGGGTCGCCCATGCCCGCGAACTCGACATGATGATCGGCGACTGGGCCGCGGGCCGGACGGCGGACGTGATCGTCGCCGCGATGGAAGCCGCCGACATCCCCTGCACCCGTGTCGCCACCATCGCCGATTGCGCGGCGGACCCGCAGTTCCTCGCCCGCGACATGGTGCATGACGTGGAAGACCCGACCTTCGGCACCATCTCTCACCCGGGCGCGGTGCCCGTCTTTGCCGGCACCGACCGCAAGGCCGCCGTCCGCTGGACAGGTCCCTCGGTCGGGGAACATACCGAAGACCTGCTGGCCGAACTCGGAATCGGCGAAGCCGAGATCAAATCCCTCAGAGAGGAGAACCTGATATGAGCGCCGTCACCATCATCGATGTCGCCCCGCGCGACGGCTTCCAGGCAGTCCGCGACTTCATCCCGACCGAGCGCAAGATCGAGACGCTGAAGCTGCTGGAGAAAGCCGGCTTCAGCCGCATCGAGATCGGCTCCTGCGTCAACCCGAAGGCGGTGCCGCAGCTCGCCGACATCGACGCGCTGCTGGCCCATGCAAACGGCAAAAGCTGGCGCGCCGCCGTGCTGACCCCGAACGCCCGCGGCGTCGCCGATGCGCTGGCCAAGGGCGCGCGCGACATCGTCTACGTGCTATCGGTCTCTGAGGCGCACAACATGTCGAACGTCCGCCGCTCGGTGGCCGAGTCCTTCGCCGAACTGGAAAAGGCGCTGGCGGCCGCCGGGGATCGCGAGTTCTTCTTCCGCTTCAACCTCGCGACCTGTTTCGACTGCCCGTTCTACGGCAAGGTGTCGATGGCGGACGTGCGTGATGCCGTGGCGCGTGCGCTGGAGATGCGTGCCCAGGTCGAGTTCGGCATCTGCGACACGACAGGCTTTGCCGACCCCGCCCATGTCGGCGAACTGATGGAACGACTGATCGGGGAGTTCGGCGGCGAGGATGTCGCCTTCGCCTTCCACGGCCACGACACCTACGGCCTCGGCGTCGCCAACGCGCTCGCGGCCCATGAGGCGGGAGTCAGGATCTTCGACGCCGCCGCCGGCGGCCTCGGCGGCTGCCCCTTCGCGCCGGGCGCCACCGGCAACACGGCGAGCGAGGACCTCGTCTTCACCTTCGAACATATGGGCATCCCGACCGGCATCGACCTCGCCGCCCTGCTCGACGCCGCCGAGTTCTGCGCCACCATCGAACCCGCGCAGGCCGGCGGCCGGGTCCGCCACCTGCCCCGCAAGCGCGTGCTCTCGGTGCAGGGACCGGGCAGGCTCGCAGCGGAATAGCACGCGTCTGTGCGGCTCGATTTCGCCACGCTCCGGCTGTTCGTCACCGCCTGCCGCCACGGTTCCATCGCGGCGGCGGCGGAGGTGCACCATATCGCGGCGTCCGCCGTCAGCCGGCGGCTGGCGGAGATGGAGGCGGAAGCCGGCGTCTCGCTGCTCGAACGCTCGAAGCGCGGCGTCACCCCGACGGCGGCCGGGGAGGCGCTGCTCGCCCGCGCCGGGGACATGCTCCGCCTCGCCGACCGCATCGAGGGGGAACTGGCGGACTTCTCTAGCGGAGCGCGCGGCGTGGTCCGCCTCGCCGCCAACACGTCGGCCGTCACCCAGCATCTGCCGGAGGACATCGCCCGCTTCCTCGGCCTCTACCCGGACGTGCAGGTGGAGCTCCGCGAGCTGGTCTCCGGCGCGGTGGTGGGTGCGGTGACCGACGGCATCTGCGACATCGGCATCGCCGCCGAGCATGTCGACCTGCGCGGCCTCGCAAGCCGCCCCTACCGCACCGACCGGCTGGTGTTGCTGACCCCGGAGGCCCACCCGCTCGCCGCGCGATCTTCCGTCCGCGCCGCCGACCTCGCGGGCTGCGATGCCGTCGCCCTGCAGGACGGCAGTTCCTTGCAGGCGCTGGTCAGCGGCAAGGTGCGCGAGGCCGGCGCCGAGCTCCGCGTCCGCGTCGACATCCTGAGCTTCGACGCCGTCCGCCGCATGGTCGCCACCGGCCTCGGCGTCTCGGTTCTGCCCGAGGGCGCGGTGGAGCCCTACCGCGACCACCTACCGGTCCGCGCCGTCCCCATCGACGATGACTGGGCGCTGCGGCGGCTGGTCATCGTCGCGCGGTCATTCGACGGGCTGCCGAACGCGGCGCGGGCGCTGCTGGAGTGTCTGGAGGCCTAACCTCCTACCTCCACCCCATCTTCGTCATCCTGACGAAAGTCAGGACCCATGCCTGAGCATCCGCTATATCTGATGGACGCATTTGTCGGGCAACAGTTGGCAAGGCCGGGGTATCTGCATCGGTCTTTTCGACCGCCAACGCTCAGGCATGGGTCCTGAATTAAATTCAGGATGACGAAATTTTTTGAACTTATCTATGTTGGAATAGCAGCCTCAATTTCGACCGAACCGTCATCAATCTATTGAAATAATTTAAAAAAATAGATCGTCATCCTGTCGCAAGTCAGGATGACGATGGTTTTTAGTTGTGGGTTGGTGAGGTTACCCCCGCAATCCCACCATCCGCGCCGGATCTATCGCCAGCGCGTCCGCCTTGTCCGCCGCGGCGATCGCGTCGCCCGGGACCAGCGCGTGCAGCAGCACGCCGCCGGCGCGGAAGCGGTAGCGGGCGCGGGAGCCGAGGAAGACGCGGGTCTGGCGTTCGGCGGGGATGACGATCAGGCCGTCGGGCGCCTCGCCCTTGGCCACCGGGCGGAGATGTTCCTGGCGGATGGCGAGTTTTACCGTACCGGCGGGCAGCGCGTCGGCGGGAAGGTCGATGGCGCCGCCGAGCGCCGTGACCCGGCCGTCCGCCGTCACCGTGTCGATGACGTTGGACGCCCCCATGAAGTCGGCGACGAAGGCCGACGCCGGACGGTCATAGAGGTCTTCCGGGCTGCCGGACTGCTCGATCTCGCCGCCGCGCATCAGGATCACGGCATCGGAGAGCGACAGCGCCTCGTCCTGGTCGTGGGTGACGAACACGGTGGTCAGGCCGAGCCGCTTGTGCAGTTCGATCAGCTCGATCTGCATGTCCTCGCGCAAGCGCGCATCAAGGTTGGAGAGCGGCTCGTCGAGCAGGAGGACGCGGGGCCGGGCGACGATGGCGCGGGCCAGCGCGACGCGCTGCTGCTGGCCGCCGGACAGCTGCTTCGGCAGGCGCGCGGCGAAATCGCCGAGCTGCACCATGGCGAGCGCGTCGGCCACCCGCGCCCGCTGCTCGTCGGCCGTGCCGTCGTTGCGCATGCGCAGCGGGAAGCGGACATTCTCCGCCACCGTCATGTGCGGGAACAATGCATAAGACTGGAACATCAACGCGACATGGCGGTGTTCGGGGGCGAGGTCGGTCACGTCCTCCCCCCCGATGCGGATGCGCCCGCCGGAGGTCTGCTCAAGTCCCGCCACGAGGCGCATCAGGGTCGACTTGCCGCAGCCGCTCGGGCCGAGCAGGCTGACGAAAGCGCCATCGGCGATGTCGATCTCGAGGCTTTTCAGCACCTCGTTACGGCCGAAACTTTTCGAGACATTGTCGATTTCGAGACGGGCCATGGGTCAGGCAATCCTCTTCAGGCCGAACAGCCGGTCGATGATGAAGACCAGGATGATTGTCAGCAGGATCATGATGGTCGAGACCGCCGCGACCGAGGGGTCGGGGCTGAATTCGAGCTGGCTGTAGATGCGCAGCGGCAGGGTCTCGACGTCGGGGGCACGCATGAACAAGGCCACCACCGCGTCGTCGAAGGAAATGTTGAAGGCGAAGAAGCCGCCCGCCGCCATGCCGGCCGCGCATTGCGGCAGCACCACGTAGCGATAGCGCTGCCAGACATTGGCGCCCATGGTGCGGGCCGCCTCCTCCAGCGCCGGGTCGGCCTCGGCCAGCACGGCGCCGACCGTGCGGATGACATAGGGCAGCGAGATCACCAAATGGCCGATGACGAGGCCGGCGAAGGACGGCCCCGCCCCCCAGTTCGAGAACAGGATCAGCAGCCCGAGCCCGAAGATCAGCGTGGGGAGCACCAGCGGCGACAGGAACAGCGCGCCGAGCGCCTCGCTGCCCGGCAGGCGGAAGCGGTAGAGCGCGATCGCCGTCGGCGTGCCGATGGCGATGGCCAG
>JAVKCR010000164.1:0-12485 GCA_040222645.1 Rhodospirillales bacterium | reverse complement strand
CTTGCATCGACATTGGTGCCGTCGAAGACGTCGTGAAGGCGGATGGCGGTGACGCCGTCCACCAGGCTGGAGATGCCGTCGAAGCCGAGCGCGTCGAAGGCCAGCTTGTCGGTGCCCGACTCGAAATCGGTGATCCGGGAGACTTCCGCCAGTTCCGCCGCCGTGGCGACCCCGTTGGTCGTATTGGCATAGCCGTCGGCGGAGCCGGAGAATGCGAAGGTGTCCGGCCCGTTGCCGCCGGTCAGGGTATCGCCGCCGGCGCCGCCTTCCAGACGGTCAGCACCGTTGCCGCCGCTCAGGATGTCATCGCCGGCACCGCCGATCAGCGTGTCGGAACCGTTGCCGCCGACAATGGTGTCGTCGCCAGCACCACCGTCGAGTTGGTCGTTGCCGTTACCGCCGTCAATCTGGTCGTTGCCGCTGGTGCCGGTAATCTCGTCCGCGCTGTTGGTACCGGTGAAAGTCTGACCGGCAACGCTATCGGCAGCGGAGACAATCTGCAGGTTGTCGATCCTTCCGGCCAGAGACCCTTCCGTCGTATCGCCGTCAGGCGTGTGGCCGGTGGAACGGGCTGGCCGAGGCGAACCGGTGAGGGACGGGAGGGCGGTGTATACCTGCTCCGGCGAATAGCCTGCCCGCAGCCCGGCCTGGATGGCCTGCTGCAGCGTACCGGGCAAACCGGCGATGCCGGCTGTTGCCGCGGGTTGGGAACCTGTGGCGACGCCATCGACCGTGGAGAAAGCCTCATCGACCGTGGAGCCCGGCAGGTCGCGGCCAACGGCCGGCCCGAATTCAGCGTCGCCCGACGGCGCGATATCCGACGTCGCGCCGGCGGCGAGCCTCGCTTCCGTGCCGGGTCCGGCGATCTCGCCGCCTTCCGGCAACCGGGGTTCCTGAGGTCCGAATTCATCGTCGAGCACCTGTTCGCCTTCGATTCCGGGACCGGCTTCGACCAGGCTCTCGTCGAGGACGTCGACTTCCGGCGGACCGGCGGCCTCCTCAGTCAGCACGGCGGCCTCTTCCTCGATGGCCGCCTCTTCCCCGCCCGGCGCGCCGTCCTGCGGCAGCGGCGGGCCGGATTCATCGTCTTTCGTATCCTCGATCTCCGGCCGTCTTCCGCCGTGGTTGACCGCGGGAAGCACCCGCAAGGTCGCGGAGAAGCGGCTGTCGACATGGTCCTGGGTCACGATCACGGGGTCGGGAACGCCCGCCAGCGGATCGCTGATCGCGACTGTCTGGAACGGCCGGTTCAGCACCTGGATGCCGCCTTCGTTATAGACAACGATCTCGCCGGTGGTGCCGTCATCCTCGCGCAGCAGGGTGAAGCTGTTCTCGGTGCCTTCCGGACCGGCCTCGCCGACCACCTTGGTGCCGCGGACCCCGATGGTCGCGACCGGGGTCTGCACCATCATGCCGTCCGGTGTGGTCTTGGCGATGGCGCCGGAGACGAAGCTGAAGGCGCCCTGCGCGACGGAGAAGAAGGAGGAGCCTTCCTGCGTCGCCGGGTTGTAGATCATCTCGTCGATGACGAGATCGCCGTTGGCGCCAAGCGAGAAAGCGGACCCGTCGGTGAATTCCACGCCGATCGCACCGGCTTCTCCGGTTTCGATCCGGTCGCCCTGGTAGATCGGGTCGCCCGTTTGCAGTTCCACGCGCGATCCGTCGGAGCGGATCGCCCAGACGTTGCCGTCAGAAGCTTCCACGTTACCGATAGGCTGGGTCAAATCGCTCATTGCTCGTCTCCCGTTACTGGGGGCAGATGCGTATCTTCAGATGTGTGCTTACGGTTTCTGAATTGATTTGTATGTGATTTGAGTCACTTCTCGTGGTTCTTGTCGGATTTTCCGCTGATTCCGAAAAAGGCGACCCCCGGAAGGTTTCAGCGGACCGGTAGAGTTTTCAGGGAGGAGAATCGAAAACAAGTCAGCCCGTCCGGGATCCGGCGCCTGGCGCTGCGCCCCGGTTGTCCGTACTGCCGCCAGGCACCTGGCCATCGCTCGCGAACTGCCTGAGCACCGCGATCACCTGTTCGACGGAGATCGTCGAGGTGTCCGAATGCGATTCAAGAGCATGATCCGGAAGTTCAACCTCGTTCGCCGGCATTCCGGCTGGCATGCCGGACTGCTCCAGGCGGCCGGCCGGCAGGGCAGCTTCAACGGCGGCATACCTCACGGAGAATGCGCCGCTTGGCAGGATGACCGGATCAGGCACGGGTTCGGTCCGGAAACCGATCACGACGGTCTGGCCGTTCCGGTCAAGCAACCGGGTATTCTTCCCGTTATGGACGACGACCTGACCGTAGACGCTGTCGTCCTTGACCAGGATGAAACTGTTGTCCGAACCCTCCGGGCCGGCCTGGCCGATCACCCGGGCACCGGACACGCTGATCGCGGCGACCGGTGTCGCGATTGTCATCGCATCCGCATTGGTCAGGCCGATCCTGCCGGGGGAAACGCCGAAACTCCCCGTCGCCACGGAGAGAAAGCACTCGCCGGTTCCGCTGGCACCGTCATAGACAAACCGTTCGATCCCTACCTCGCCGTTGGCGCCGAGCGAGAACCCGGTCCCGTCGATGAAGGAAATGCCGACGATACCCGCGTTGCCGGTTTCGATGCAATCGCCCGGGAAGACCTCGTCCCCGTCATGCAGTTCGGCACTCGTACCGTTGCCCCGCATTGCCAGAACGTCACCGTGCGACGTTTCAACGGTCCCGATTGCGAATTTCGACGTCATTGCCCTGCCCCATCATACCAGGTCCTCTATACGAACTGGTTACATGACCCGGCGGGACGGGAATATCGGGGAATCTACGTATACAAACTGGCAAACACCTAACCCGCGGCGGGACGGCAGGAATTCAGCCGTGGAAAAAGCGGTCGATCCGCTGGAAGTACCGTTCGCCGCTGTCGGCGGAGGCCTCCGCCCCGTCGAGCCGGCCATCCTCCTGGCCTTGCCGGTAGATCCCGTCACCATCGAGCCGGGCAAGAAGTTCCGTGCCCTCGTCGATCTGGCCCCGACCGTCCTCGCCCAGCAGCTTGCTCGCCTCCAACGCGATCGGCAGGTGGAGTGCCCGGTCGAACTCGACCCCGTCGGCCCGGCAGACCGCCTCGGCAAAGCCCGTCAGGTAGCCGAGATAATAGTGGATATAGCGGTCCTGGCCCGGCGCGAGCCTGGCCGGGTTCAGGTGGTCCCGGCAAATCTCCACGGTTCGCACCATTTTCCAGATCGCACGGTCGTGCAGCACCTTGTTGCGGTAGTGCGAGGCCTCAACCGCCTCGCTCTGGCGGCGGCGGAGCAGATCGGCGGTATCGGCATCGGGATCGCGCTTCTGCATGACGATCCAGGCCACCCGCGCGACCGCGATCAGCACGAAAAGCAGTGACAGGGAAAGGAAGGTATCCAGCATGGTTCCGACTACCCGCCCCGGTCGAACCTCGCAACCAGTTCGATCTGGTCCGAGTAGATGAACTGGTCGATCGGCCGCACGCCGGCCAGCACCCAGCCGGCAGATGTCAGCCGGGCCGCGTCCCGGGCGAAGCTGTCCGGCGAGCAGGATACATAGACGATACGGCGGAGGTTCGCGGTCCGCGCGATCTCCTCCGCCTGCCGGGCCGCGCCGGCCCTCGGCGGGTCGACCACCACGGCAGAGAAACGGTCAAGTTCCGACGCGATCAATGGCCGGCGGTCGAGATCGCGGGTCTCCACCGTGACCGGAAACGGGCCGGGCGTGCTCCTTGCCGCAGCCGACAGGGCGTCCGCCATCGCCGCCATGCCCTCGACCGCATGCACCGGGTGGCGTTGGGCGACCGGACCGGTAAGGCTGCCGAGCCCGGCGAACAGATCGGCGACCGGGCCGGTGACGCCTTCCAGGGCCGTCATCACCTCGTCCCGGATCAGCTTTTCCCCAGCCGCCGATGCCTGCAGGAAGGCGCCGGCAGGCACCGAGGGCGTGAAGGGTCCGAACCGGATCGACGGCAGCCGCCGCATGGCCGCCGGCGTCGCCTCGCCGCGATTGCCGATGCGCCAGGCCAGCCGCGCCAGGTCGAGGCGTTCGGCGATACCGCTCATGGCTTCAAGCTGGCGAAGATCGGGATCGCGATCGAACTCGATCAGGATATCGGCGCCGGCTTCAAGCGCCGTGGCCAGCACCCGGCCGCGGCTGACCACGGGGCCGTCGAACAATGCCGGCAGTTCCCGGCGCAACCCGTCCATCGCGGCACCCAGCGCCGGGGCGAGCAGCAGGCAATCCGTCACGTCGACGATGCGCTCGCCGCGCCGGACGGCGTAGCCGAACAGCAGCCGCCCCTCGCCGAAGCGGTATTGCCAGACCGCCCGGCGGCGCGTGCGTACGCCGGTATCCGCCATCGGGCCGACCTTGCCGGCATCCAGCCCGGCGGCCGCCAGCCGCGCCGTCACCTGGTCGCGTTTCCAGGCCCGGTAGGCATCCATCGCGAGATGCTGGACCATGCAGCCGCCGCAGGCGCCGGCAACCGGACAGGGCGGCGTCCGGCGCAACGGAGACGGCGTCAGGATCTCCGCCGGCTCGCCGCGGGGGGGCTGGCGATCGCGAAAGAATATCTCGGCACGGATCCTCTCCCCCGGCAGCGCCCCGTCGACGAAAACGGTGCGTCCGTCCGGCAGGGCCGCGATCCCGTCGCCCTGGTCGCCGAGCGCGCGGATGTCGAGGTCGTAGCTTTCGGAAGGTGCAGGCCGGGGCGCATGCCGTCTGCCGCGTCGGGCCATGCCGGCCTCAACCCGCGTCGGCGAGAAACCGGTTCAGAATCGCCGTGAGCGCCGCATCGATCGCCGAGATGGCGTCGCCCATGCCGTCCGATCCGGCAGCGACCTCCTCGCTATAGGTCTCGAGAAGGATCAGCTTGTTGTCGCGGTAGTTGTGCAGGGCGAACTCGATCTCCAGCGCCACCATCGGCCGCGCCCCGTCGATGACCCGTTCCATCCGCCGGATCTTGGAGGTCAGCGCGAAATCGTTGCGCACCCGCAGTTCCGGCGTGACGATCTGGCGTGCGAGACCGGCAGCGCGGAAGAAATCGACCATCTGCTGCTGCAGCATCGAAGCCGGCGGTTCTGCCCAGTAGTGATAGTGGTACTGCTCGACCATCGAGCGGTCGTGTGCACGGCTCAGCACCAGCGCGCGCTCGGAATAGACGCCGTCGGCGATCGGCCGGTCGATCATCAGCACGCCGTCAAGCACCGAGGAAGCGGCCGTAGACGCCGGCGCGCCGGCGGTAAGGCGATAGAACTGGTCCTTCGGCACCGGCGCCGCCGTGCAGGCGGCAAGCGCGAGCACCGCTGCAGCGGCAAGCAGGCGGGAAATCTGTCTGTTGAGTCTCATCGTGTCGAACTCGCTCCGGAATCGGCTGGCGCGGAGCCGCCGAGGAGAAGCCCCGGATTCTGCCTGATCTGACGGCTGAATTCGAGCATGTTCCGGCTGGTCCCTTCGAGATTGTAGGAGATGGCGTCGACGTGGCGCGAGATTGCCTGCACGACGAAGCGGGTATCCTCGACCGTCTTCGAGACATGGTCCTCGTTCTTGGCGATCATGCCGTCGACGCGCTGCATGATATCGTCGAGCTGCCGACGGGTATCCTCTATGCGCGAGGTGAAGCCCGCGACATTGCGGGCGGCGGCGTCAAAGTTCGTCAGCGCGGTATCGACTGAATCCATGTTCTTCGCGCTGAGCATGGCGCGCACCCCGTCATCGACCTCGCGGCTGATATCGTGCAGCCGGGTCGTGAAGTCCTCGAGGTTGGCGAGAATCAGCGGCACCCGGTCGGCGACCTCGACGGTCAGTCCGCGCATGTTGTCGATCACCGCCGGCAGGTCGCTTTCGAAGACCTTGCCGAAACTGGTCACCTGGCGGTCGAGATTGGCCAGCAGCGGCTTGACGCTGTTCTCGCTCAGGTCGCCGAACTGCTCGGCGACCGAGGAAAGCGCCGCGAAGATGTTGGTCGGCCGGCCCGGGAGGATTTCCGAACCCGGTTCAAGCGCCTCGGCGCTCAGCCCTTCCCGGATATTGATGGTCACCGCGGCCAGCAGGCCGGAAGCGGAAATCTCGGCTATCGAGTCCGCCGGAATGCGCCAGCCTTCCTGCACCGACATCTCGATGCGGAAGCGAACCGATCCCTTGAACTGTTCCGGCGTGATCGATTCGTCCTGGCCGATGTGATAGCCCTCGTAGAGCACCTGGGTGCCGAACTTCAGCCCGCCAACATTCTCATAATAGGTATGAAACGGGCTGGTGGCGCCGGTCCGGCCGGTCAGCACCGCGACAACGACAACCAGGCTGACCAGGATGGCGAGCACGAAAATACCGACGACGGCGTAGTTGATGCGATGGTTCGTCATGTTTGCCCTGACCGGGCCTGCGCGTTTCCCCCGCGCTGGCTCAGTCGATCCTTTCTCCGACCAATCTACGCAAATATTCGTCCGGATCGAGGATAACCTCCTCGGTCCGGCGGTTCAGCAGGTTTTGCACCCGCGCGTTCGGCGAATTGCGGACCTCGTCCTTCGGCGCGCTGATCAGCACTTCTCCCTTGTCGAGCACGGTGATCTTGTCGGCGATCTTGAAGGCGCTGTCGAGTTCATGGGTGACCACCACGATGCTCATGCCCATGGCATCGCGCAGCCGGAGGATCAGGTCATCCAGCGATGCCGCGACGACCGGGTCGAGGCCGGCGCTCGGTTCGTCGAGGAACAGCAGCTTCGGGTCCATGATGACGGCCCGCGCCATGGCGGCCCGCTTCATCATGCCGCCGGACAGCTCCGACGGCATGAAATCCTCGAAGCCGGCGAGATCGACCACCTCGAGCTTGAGCCGCATCATGATCTCCATGGTGCCGCGGTCGAGCTTCGTATGCTCCCGCAGCGGCAGCATGATGTTCTCGCCGACCGACATCGACGAGAACAGTGCGCCGTACTGGAAGGCGACCCCGGTTTTCTTGCGCAGTTCGTAAAGCTGCATGGCGGGGATCTCGTTGATGTCCTTGCCGAGCAGCCTGATCGACCCGGAGGTCGGCCGGTGCAGCCGGAGCATGTGGGTCAGGCAGGTCGACTTGCCGGAACCGGAACCGCCCATGATCACCATGATCTCGCCATGCGGGACCTTGATGTTCACGTTGTTGAGGATCTTCCGCTCGCCCCAGTGGGTCACGAGATCGATGACCTCGACGGCATATTCACCGTCCGGGTGTCCCGGGGTTGCGACCGATGCATCGAAGGCGCCCGCGATGTTTTCCCCGACCGCGTCCATGCTCATCTCGTCGTCAGGAAGGCGAAGATCATGTCGGTGATGACGATCGCCGAGATCGAATGCACCACGGACCGCGTCGTCATCCGCCCGACACCTTCGGCGCCGCCCTCGACACCGGCGCCGTTGACCACGCCGACCACGGTGATCAGGACCGCGAACAGCACGCTCTTGCCCAGGCCATGCATCACGTCGTCGACGGTCAGCGCCTCGCGCAACTGGTCGAGATAGGCGACCATGGTGATGCCGAGATCGGCGGAGACGTAAAGCCCGGCGCCCAGCAGAGCCACCATGTCGGCAAACCATGTCAGCGCCGGCAGCATGATCAGCATCGAGATCAGCGCCGGGGCGACGAGGAAACGGACCGGGTTGATGCCCATCACCGTGAGCGCATCGATCTCCTGGCTGATCTTCATGGTGCCGAGCCGGGCGGCCAGCGCCGAACCGGACCGCCCGGCGACGAGGATGCCGGTGATCAGCGGCGCGAACTCCCGGGTGACCGACAGCGCGATGCCGAGCGTCACCCGGCTTTCGGCACCGAAGATCCGCAGCGTATGGATCCCCTGGATCGCCAGCATGACGCCGATGGTGAGCGACAGCACGGTGACGATCGGGATGGCGCGGACGCCGATTTCCATACCCTGGGCGAAGACCGACGGGAACCTTACGGGCTGCTTGCGCAAGCCGCCGAGGAAAATCCAGTAGAGACTTTCTCCGAGCAGCACGGCGGCCCGGCCCATTTCAGAGATACCGTCGATGGTTCGGCGGCCGAGCCGTTCCGCGAAAGCGATCATGGGACGGACCCTATCCGCCCTTCACCGCATCGACGGAAGCATGGATGGTGAAGATCTTGTCGAGCCGGGCGAGTTCCAGCACCCGCATTGCCGCCTGCGACACTGATGCCAGCGCGAAATCGGAGCCCCTCTTGCGGGCGTTCTGGAAAGCCTCGACGAGACTGGCGACCCCGGATGAATCGATATAGGTGACCGCCGATAGATCGACGATCACGCCGTTGCCCGCGCCGATCTGTTCAAGCAGGAGCTTGCGAACGTCCGGCGATCGTTCCAGGTCGACGTCACCGGTCAGTATCACGACCGAGTAATTGCCCTGTTTACGAACCTCGTATCCCATATTTTGACCCTCAAGCGATTTTCTTGGTCAGCTCCAGAAGATTGCCCACGCCTTCCGGCGGTTTCTTGAACTCAGCCTCGTCCATGACTTCGCGGATGATATGTACCCCGAGTCCGCCGGGCCGGACATCGGCAAGATCGCGCGGCTTCACCTTTTCCACATCTACAGGTTGAGCATAGTCGATCAGCTTTATTACCAGCGTATCACCCGCCCGTCGAACGTCTACCACGATCGCGCCGTCCGGATCGTTCTTGTAGCCGTGCCGGATGATGTTCTGGCAGGCCTCGTCCACCGCCATGACGATGTCCATGCGGCAATTTTCCGAGCAGCCGACGGTTTCGGCGGCCGCCGCCACGGCGCTGCGGATCAGCTTCAGCCTGTCAGGCTGCGCCGGCACGCTGATCTTGATCAGCCTGATGTCGTTGGTGTCGCTCATCCCGACCTGTCTATACCGAGGATGGTGATGTCGTCATGCAGTTTCGCGCCATGCCCCGTGAGGCGGTCGGTTACCGCCTGCAGCCGGTGCTTCAGCGGCGCGCCGGCGAGATCGTCCAGGATCGCCTTCACGCCATCGGCGCCGAGCATCTCGCCGGTCTCGTCGTAGCCTTCGGTGACGCCGTCCGTATAGACATAGAGCGTGCCCGCGCCGATGTCGATTTCGGTGACCGGGAATTCCATGCCGGGAAAGGTGATGATGCCGAGCGGCTGAGCATCTGCCGGAAAGGTTTCATAGACACCGTCGGTGCGTCGGAGCAGGGGCGGCTCATGCCCCGCATTGGCGATGCGGACAATACCCGTCTCCCGGTCGAGATAGCCGCCGACCATGGTCACGAACATGCCGTGGGTCGAGGTCTCGCAGATCTCCTCGTTGATGCGCACGAACAGTTCACCCGGCTGTGCGGCGGTGCGGCCGAGCGCGCGGAACAGCGCCGAGGTCTTCGCCATCAGCAGCGCCGCGTTCATACCCTTGCCGGACACGTCGGCGAGCGCGAACCAGATCCGGCCGTCGGCAACCTCGAAGATGTCGAAGAAATCGCCGGAGACTTCCAGCGCCGGCGTGTTCAGGCCGGCGACGGGATAGCCGTCCGGCATCGGCTGCGGCAGGAGGTTGCGCTGCACCTCCGCGGCCAGTTCCATCTCGCGGCGAACGCGCTCCTGGTTGACCATCTGCGCCGCCATCTGGGCGTTGATGATGGCGAGCGCCGCCGAGGCCGCCATGGCGCGCAGCATGTCCTTGTGGCCGTCGTTGAACAGGCCGTCGCCGCCATTGCGGTTGATCACCTGGATGGCGCCGAGCCGACGGTTCCGCACCGACATCGCCGCCGAAAGGATGGAGCGGGTGACGAACCCCGTATCCTCGTCGACCTTCTTGTGGTGGTCCGGGTCGTTGCGCACGTCGCGCACGATCTGCACCACGTTCTGCTGCACGGTGCGCCCGACGATGCCCTTGTCCGACGGCATCCTGAGCCCGGTGATGTCGGACGCGCCGACGCAG
This sequence comes from Rhodospirillales bacterium, assembly GCA_040222645.1. Classification (GTDB taxonomy): domain Bacteria; phylum Pseudomonadota; class Alphaproteobacteria; order Rhodospirillales; family HT1-32; genus HT1-32. The sequence continues at coordinate 2,592 of JAVKCR010000164.1, read as the reverse complement.
GCTCGGCACTCAAGTTCGAGGCCGTCATCGGACAGCATGAACAGCGAGGCGGCCTCGGCGTCCATGTAGCTGCGGATCAGTTCGAGCGCGATGGAAACGGTCTGCTGCACATCCTGCGACGCGGCGAAGCTCGCGCTCATCTCGGCGATCAGCTCGAGATGGTCCTGGAAGGCATGGCCCGATGTTTCCATCGATTCCATGCTCGTCGTCAGCGGCAGGGATCTGTTCATGGCGGGCAACTATGCCGCGAACCCGCCCCGAGGTAAATCGCCGGTGCGCGGGGTACCCGGAACTAGCCCCAGGAGCTGGACGCGCCCTTGCGCTTGCGGGCGACATCGTAGGTCGGTTTGGTCGGCAGGTTCGACATCGTGGTTTCCTTCATCGGCTTGCCGAAATAATAGCCCTGGCCGTAATCGATGAAGGAATTGCGCAGCAGTTCGACCGTCTTCTCGTCCTCGACATATTCCGCGATGGTCTGGATTCCGAGATCGCGGCACATCGAGCCGATGGCGCGGATGAAAGGCTCGCCATGACGCTTGCCGCTGGCCGCGTCGCGGACATAGACGCCGTCGATCTTCACGTAATCGACGTCGAGTGCGCGGAGATACTGGAAAGTCGCCGCACCGGCGCCGAAATCGTCGATGCAGACCTTGCAGTTCAGTCCCCGGAATTGCTGCAGGCCCTGGTTGCAGAGCTCGAGATCCTTGATTTCGGCCGATTCCGTCACCTCGATCAGCAGCTGGTTGCAGACCTGGCGGTTCTTCGTCAGCAGCCGGACCAGCTTCTCGATGAACCCCTTCTTCGACATCGAGAGCCCGGAGACGTTGACCGCGATATGGGCGTCCTTGTTGCCCTTGATTCCCTCCTTGAGAATCTTCACCGCGTTCTCGCAGACACTGATATCGAGCTCGGGCACGATGCCGAACTCCTCGGCGAAGGTCACCGCCTCGAAAGGCGCGACATACTTGCCGTCGGTCAGCACCCGGCCAAGCGCTTCGTAATGGTGCACCTTCCATTCCTCGAGATGCACGATCGGCTGGTAGAAGAAGTGGAAGCGGTTGTTGGCGATCATGTCGCGGAACGAGGTCACCTGCGCCAGCGCCTGGACCATCATGTCCTCGTACCCGGCGGAGAGGCTTTCCATGGAGACTGACTTGTCCGGGTCGGCGATGAACTTGCTGATCGCGTAGGTCAGCGCCTTCTCCATATCGGCATCCGAGAGGCTTCCGGCCTCGAGACCGACCGACCCGGTGCTGATATCGAGGCCTTCTCCCGTCGGGTCCAGCTCGACCGAGCTTTCGGTGATCCTGCTCTTGATGTCTTCGCTGGAGACATTGGCGTCGTGGATCACGCCGTAGGTGCCGTCCGCGAGCTGGCCGGCGGAGTTGCCGCCGACGGACCAGGCGCGCATCTGGCTGCGCAGGCCCTCGACCATGGCCGCTGCGTCGGCCTCGTCCATACGGCCCTTGAGGCTGGCCTCGTTCATCGAGACGAGGGTCATGTGATAGTCTTCGCCGCTTTCGCCGCTTTCCTTCGCACGCTGCGCGGCGATCTTGGTGAAGGCATCCCGGTCGACCTTGCCGAGATCGGCGATCTCGTTTCCGCGGGCCTTGCTGACCGCGAGATGCGCGCCGCCGGACCCCGGCATGCGCAGCCCGGACAGGCGGACCACGACATCGTTGCCGTCAGGTTTGGGAACCCGGAGAATGACGCCGTCGCTGCGACCCGCCGTGGCGATGCGTTTCAGCACCTCGTCGACCATCCTTGCATCGACGGGATCAACCAGCGAGCGCGCCCGCTTGTTCAGCATCTTCTGCTCTGTGTGTCCGAACAGCGCCTTCGACCGCCCGGCGCAATAGGTGATGATCCCTTCCGCATCGACCTCGATCAGCACGTCGGCGGCGGCGAAGGAGAAAGCGAGGAACCGGTCGCGCTGCAGGCGGATCGCATTGTCTGCGGCAGTTGGTGTGGCCATTGTCGTTTCCGGAATCAGCGGGGATCGTTGTGCTAACTTAACTTCTTGCGGCCGCAGCCGGTATTGCGAGAACTACGTACCGACTTCCTGCCCGACGCCGGAACAGCGACTCTCGTCCTTTTTCAGGCTGGCTGCAAGGTGGTCGAGCAGCACCCGGACACGGGAAATGCGCCGGACCTCCGGATGTGCAAGCAGCCAGAGATCGACGGTCGCCGCGTCGGGCAGAACCGTACCGCGAACGAGTTCCGGCCGGAAGTCGCCGAGCAGCCGCGGCAGCACCGCCGCCCCGAGACCGGCGGATGCCGCCGCCGCCATGGCGCTGAAGCTGTTGCAGCGCACCGCCACCGGCCGGGCGCCGAGCGACCCCGCGAGCCACTGCATGGCCGCCAGATGCTGCAGGCTGTCGTCGCCGGTTATCCAGGCATCCGCGCCGTCATCCGCCGAATAGACGGCGAAACCCATGCCGGCAAAGCGCCGCCCGACCATGGTGCCGCGCGGGTCCGGCCCCGGCCGGAGCGCGATGTCGGCCTCCCGCCGGGTCAGGTTGAGCACCCGGTTCTCGACCACCACCTCGACCGTGAGTGCCGGATAATCTTCCCGGAACCGGCGGAGATAGC
>JAVKCR010000163.1:0-6040 GCA_040222645.1 Rhodospirillales bacterium | reverse complement strand
CGGCTGATCGGCCGGCAGATGCTCGATATCGGCTATTTCTCCCTGCCCGTCGTCGGCCTGACCGCGCTGTTCTCCGGTATGGTACTGGCGCTGCAGAGCTATACAGGCTTCGGCTCAATCGCCTCGGAAGCCTCGGTCTCGAAGATCGTCGTGCTGTCGGTCACCCGCGAACTGGCCCCGGTGCTGGCCGGGCTCATGGTCGCCGGGCGTATCGGCGCCGCAATGGCCGCCGAGATCGGCACCATGCGCGTCACCGAGCAGATCGACGCCCTGACCACGTTATCGACCCACCCGATGAAATACCTGGTCGCGCCGCGCATCCTCGCCGGGCTGACCATGATGCCCTTCCTCATCCTGGTCGCCGACGTCATCGGCGTGTTCGGCGGCTACGTGGTCGCGGTCTACAAGCTCGATTTCAACCCGGCGGTCTATATCACCGGCACCTGGGAAGCGCTGGAGGGGATCGGCGTGATCTCCGGCCTGGTCAAGGCGGCGACCTTCGGCTTCCTGGTCGCCCTGATGGGCTGCTACCACGGCTACCATTCGAAGGGCGGCGCCCAGGGCGTCGGCGCGGCGACGACGGCGGCGGTGGTATCGGCCTCGATCCTGATCCTCGTCTTCAACTACATCATCACCGAGCTGTTCTTCGGGGCGTGACGGAACGATGAGCGGGACGCCGAAAATCGAGATCCGGGAGCTGAACAAGGCGTTCGGGCGCAAGCGGGTGCTGCGCGGCGTCAATCTTGCCGTCGCGCCCGGCGAATCGGTCGCGATCATCGGCGGCTCCGGCTCCGGCAAATCCGTGACGCTGAAATGCCTGCTCGGCCTGCTGGATGCCGACAGCGGCGATATCAGCATCGACGGGCAATCGATCCTCGAAGCCCGTGGGCGGGAACGCCAGGCCCTGATGTCGCGTATCGGCGTCCTGTTCCAGGGCGCCGCCCTGTTCGATTCCCTCACCGTCTGGGAGAACGTCGCCTTCGGCCTGATCTCCGAACGCGGCATGAGCCGGCATGACGCCCGCGAAGTGGCCATCGAGAAAATGGCGCTGGCCGGTCTCGAGTCCGCGCTGGCCGACCGCTCGCCGGCCGAGCTATCCGGCGGCATGCAGAAGCGCGCCGGGCTGGCCCGCGCCATCGCGACCGAACCCGAGATCGTGCTGTTCGACGAACCGACAACCGGCCTCGACCCGCTGATGGGAGACGTCATCAACGACCTGATCGCCGATTGCGTGGTCGATCTCGGGATCACCGCGCTCACCATCACCCACGACATGCGCAGCGCCTGCGCCATCGCCGACCGGATCGCCATGCTGCATGAGGGCGTGATCGCCTGGGCCGGGCCGGTCAGCGATATCCGCCAAAGCGGCAACCCGGTGGTCGACCAGTTCGTCAGCGGACGCACCGACGGGCCGATACAGGTCGCGGGACGCGCATGAAGAAAGGCCAGACCCGCTATGTCTGCCAGGAATGCGGGTCGAGCTTCCCGCGCTGGGCCGGCCGCTGCGACGGCTGCGGGGCGTGGAACTCCCTCGCGGAGGAAGCCGCGCCCGAAGCCGTGCCCAAGGGGCTCGGCAAGGCGAAGGGGCGGCGCATCGAGCTTGTGCCGCTGACCGGCGCCTCGGAGGCTGAACCGCGCCGGGCGACCGGCATATCGGAACTGGACAGGGTCTGCGGCGGCGGGCTGGTGCCTGGCTCGGCGGTGCTGATCGGCGGCGATCCCGGCATCGGCAAATCGACATTGCTGCTGCAGACGGCCGCCCTCCTCTCACGCCAGGCCCGCTGCATCTATATCTCCGGCGAGGAAGCCGTCGACCAGATCCGCATGCGCGCCTACCGGCTCGGCCTCGGCGACGCCCCCCTCGAACTCGCCGCGGCGACCAACGTGCGCGACATCGTGGCGACGCTGGAGGTCGGCCCCGCCCCGGCCCTCGTGGTGATCGATTCGATCCAGACCCTGTATATCGACAACCTGGATTCCGCGCCCGGCACCGTCACCCAGGTGCGCTCCTCGGCGGCGGAACTCGTCCGTATCGCCAAGCGCGCCGGTTTCGCGCTGTTTCTCGTCGGCCATGTCACCAAGGACGGCGGCATCGCCGGTCCCCGCGTGCTCGAGCACATGGTCGATACCGTGCTCTATTTCGAAGGCGACCGCTCTCACCAGTTCCGCATCCTGCGCGCGGTCAAGAATCGCTTCGGCCCGACCGACGAGATCGGCGTCTTCGAGATGTCCGACGGCGGTCTCGGCGAGGTCGCCAACCCGTCGGAAATCTTTCTCGGCGACCGTGAACACTCGGTCAGCGGCGCCTGCGTCTTTGCCGGCATGGAGGGATCCCGGCCGGTTCTTGTCGAAATTCAAGCACTTGTCGCGTCATCCTCACTCGGCACGCCACGACGGGCTGTGGTAGGATGGGATTCGGGTCGCCTCGCGATGATCCTTGCCGTCCTGGAAGCCCGATGCGGCCTTGCCCTCGGCGGGTGTGACGTATATCTCAACGTCGCCGGCGGCTACCGCATCACCGAGCCGGCGGCCGATCTCGCCGTTGCCGCGGCGCTGGTCAGTGCGCAGGCCGACTGCCCGATGCCCGAACGCACGGTGGTGTTCGGCGAAATTGGGCTTGGTGGCGAGGTCAGGGCGGTGGGTCGTACGGACGCGAGATTGCGCGAGGCGGCGAAACTGGGTTTCGACAGGGCGATAGCGCCGGAAATGAAGACACGCAAAGGCAAGAGCAAACGAACGGAATCGATCGCGCTCGATACCGTCAGCCATGTCGCTGACCTGGTCGCGGCGATTGCCAGCCGTGCCGGCACTACCGGCCGGCCGGATACCGCGAATGGCTAGCTGGCCCGATCATCTCGTCGACATCGGCGTCATCGTCCTGGTGGTGATCTCCGGCGGCCTCGCCTTCTTCCGCGGTTTCGTGCACGAGGTGCTCGCGGTCGCCGGCTGGATCGGCGCGATCTTCGCCACCTGGTACGGCTACAGCCAGCTCGCCCCCTACCTGCTCGACATCGTCGGCGGCAACCAGACGACGGCGAACATCGCCGCCGGGATAATCCTGTTCGTGGTCACGCTGGCGGTGCTTTCGCTGCTCACCCGCACGGTATCGCGGCGGGTACAGGAAAGCGCGCTGAACGCGGTCGACCGCTCGCTCGGCTTCCTGTTCGGGGTGGCCCGCGGCGCCATCATCGTCTGTCTCGGCTGGATGCTGATCGGCTGGTTCCAGAAAGACGAGGGCCTGCCGGGTTGGCTGGAGAACTCCCGCACGGCCCCGCTCGCCAGGGAGGGCGTCGACATTCTCCGCAGACTGGCGCCGAACAGCGAGCAGGCCGGCGCCAGGGCCGCAGGCGAGGCCAAGGACAAACTCAAGGATGCGATGAATGGCGGCAAGCTGCTCGAGCAGATGATCATGCCGCCCACCGCCAAGGGCAAGAACGAGGCCGACAACGGCTATTCACCGGAGGACCGCCAGAAAGCAGACCAGCTGATGAAGCAGGCGCAATGAACCCGTCACCGACGCCGGAGACCGAAGCCATGGGACATACCAACCCGTTCGACGACGACAAGCTGCACGAGGAATGCGGCGTATTCGGAATTTTCGGCCATGCCGACGCCGCCGCACTGACGGCGCTCGGCCTGCATGCCCTGCAGCATCGCGGGCAGGAGGCGGCCGGCATCGTCAGCTATCACCGCGATACGCAGCAATATTACAGTCATCGCGGTCTCGGCCATGTCGGTGACAATTTCGGCCGCGACACCATCATCAAGCAACTGCCGGGCACCATTGCCATCGGGCACAACCGCTATGCGACCACCGGCGACACCGTGCTGCGCAACGTGCAGCCGCTGTTCGCCGAACTGAGCTTCGGCGGTTTCGCGGTCTGCCATAACGGCAATCTCACGAACTCCTACGCCCTGCGTCAGCGCCTGGTGAACCGGGGCTGCATCTTCCAGTCGACGATGGATACCGAGACGATCCTGCATCTCGTCGCGATCAGCGACTATTCAACCGTCGTCGACCGCATCATCGACGCCGCGCGCCAGATCGAGGGCGCCTATTCACTGGTGGCGATGACCTGCGACGCGGTCGTCGGGGTGCGCGACCCCCACGGCGTGCGCCCGCTGGTGATGGGCCGGCTCGACGGTTCCTACATCCTGACGTCGGAGACCTGTGCGCTGGACATCATCGGCGCGGAATATATCCGCGACATCGACCCGGGCGAGCTGGTGGTGATCACGGAAGCCGGCGTGCGATCGATCAAGCCGTTTCCGAAACAGCCCCGCCGCTTCTGCATCTTCGAGTATATCTACTTCGCCCGCCCCGACAGCATCATCGAAGGCCGTTCGGTCTACGCCTCGCGCACCCGCATCGGCGCCGAGCTCGCCCGCGAAAGCCATGTGGAGGCGGACGTCATCATCCCGGTGCCTGATTCCGGCGTGCCGGCTGCCGTCGGCTACGCGCATGAGAGCGGCATTCCGTTCGAGCTCGGCATCATCCGCAATCACTATGTCGGGCGGACCTTCATCGAGCCGACCGACAGCATCCGCCATCTCGGGGTCAAGCTGAAGCACAACGCCAACCGGGCGGTGATCGAGGGCAAGCGCGTGGTGCTGGTCGACGATTCCATCGTCCGCGGCACCACCTCGCGCAAGATCGTCGACATGGTGCGGCGTGCCGGCGCCAAGGAAGTCCACATGCGCATATCCAGCCCGCCGACAACGAACCCCTGCTATTACGGCATCGACACGCTCGAGAAGGAGGAGCTGATGGCGTCGCGCTTCGACCTCGCCGGCATGACCCGCGAGATCGGCGTCGACAGCCTGTCCTACATCACCATGGACGGCCTCTATCGCGCCATGGGCGAGGACGGTCGCAATGCCGCCCAGCCGCAATATTGCGACGCCTGCTTCTCCGGCGAATACCCGATCTCCGTGTTCGACCGGCAGTCCGGCAAGTCGCCGGTGCAGCTGTCGCTGCTCTCCGAAAGCGCCTGAAGATGAGCCTCGACGGACGGGTGGCGCTGGTCACCGGCGCTTCCCGCGGCATCGGCGCCGCGGTCGCGAAACGGATCGCCGCGGAAGGCGCGCATTTGATCCTGGTCGCCCGCACCGTGGGCGGCCTCGAGGAGGTCGACGACGCCATCCAGTCCGCCGGCGGAACGGCGACGCTGGTGCCGCTCGATCTCGCCGAGCATGACAAGATCGACCAGATGGCCGCCTCGGTCTACGACCGATGGGGCCAGCTCGACATCCTCGTCGGCAATGCCGCGATCCTCGGCGAACTCACCCCTGTCTCGCATCTCGCGCCGAAGATCTGGCGCGCGCTGAACGACATCAACGTCACCGCCAACTGGCGCCTGATGCGCGCCTTCCACCCGCTGCTGGCGCAGTCGGATGCGGGCCGGGCGGTGTTCCTGACCTCGGCCTATGCCGGCGGCGACACGCCGTTCTTCGGCCCCTATGCCGCCTGCCAGGCGGCCCTCGAGACGCTGGTGCGCACCCATGCGCGCGAGACCGCAGAGAGCCGGGTACGGACCAACCTGTTCGCGCCGCTGGCCGCCCGCACGGCGCTCCGCGCCGCCGGCTTCCCCGGGGAACCGCAGCACAAGCAGGCCGTGCCCGAGGCGATCGCCGAGGCCATGCTGCCGCTCCTCAAACCGGACTGGCAGTCGAACGGCGAAATCGTCAGAATGGCAGCGGCCGAATAGAACGCGCGGAGAAAGCGAATGCGGGAAACGTCGAAAGCCATCCAGCGGCGCATCCACGACCCGAATTTCGCCAACCGCTATTTCACCGGTCTCGGCCTCGACATCCTCGGCGGCGCCGATCCGCTCGGCCTCTATAACGAGCTGTTTCCGAACCTGAAGAGCGTCCGCGCCTGGACGCCGGAAGACGGCGATGCCCAGACGCTGCCGGACGTGAAGGACGCGAGCTTCGATTTCGTCCATTGCGCCCAGGCCATCGCCCGCATGGAAAACCCGCAGATCGCGCTGTCACACTGGTTCCGGGTGCTCAAGCCCGGCGGTCACCTGATCTTCAC
>JAVKCR010000162.1:0-6748 GCA_040222645.1 Rhodospirillales bacterium | reverse complement strand
GCGCGAGGCGTGGACGCTGACATTCATCGCTGCCACCGTCTGGCCGGACCGGGAGACCAGCGGCACAGAGACCGAGCGCAGGCCGGTCTCCAGTTCCTGGTCGACGATGGCGTAGCCCTGCTCGCGGACGCGGGCGAGGATGGCGAGCAGCGCCTCGATCTCCGTCACCGTCTTCGAGGTCAGCGCCCTGCGGTCGGAGGCTTCCAGCGCTGCACGGGCCTGCGCCGGGTCTTCCGCGGCGAGCAGCACGCGGCCCAGCGAGGTGGCGTAGGCCGGCAGCCGCGTGCCGATGGAAAGGTTGATTGTCATGATCCGCGACGCCGGCATGCGCAGCACGTAGACGATGTCCGTGCCGTCGAGCACCGCCGCCGAACAGCTCTCGCCGAGCTCGTTGACCACCTGCTCCATGAAAGGTTCCGCACTCTGCCACCAGGGCTGGGAGGAGAGGTAGGCGAAGCCGAGATCCAGCACCTTCGGCGCGAGGCTGAAATATTTCCCGTCGGAACGCACATGGCCGAGATGTTCCAGCGTGATCAGCAGGCGGCGGGCGCCGGCGCGGGTCAGCCCGGCAATCTTCGCCACCTCGGTCAGCGTCTTTTCCCGCCGTCCGTGACCGAAGGCGGTGATCACCGCGAGGCCGCGTTCGAGCGACTGGACGAAATCGCGGGGACGGTCGTCTCCCGACATGAAAATGTCCTCATTGCGAACAATTGTTCGAATATATCAAAGAAGGCCATGATCCGGCAAGCAGCCTGCCGGATCAGTCGAGGCGGGAGATGCCGAACATCCGGCGGAGCGCTGCCTGGCCGGGCGGGGTGATGTCGAGCGCGCGGCCGCCGCTCTGGCGCCGCAGGTAGCCCTGGTCGAAATAATGCCGGCAGATGGCGGCGCCGAGACGGCCAGCCACATGCGGCACCCGCTCGCTCCAGTCGAGGCAGGGGCGGCAGACCGGCCGGGCGCTCTTCGCCGCGACCGCGCCGACATCGATGCCGAGACCGGCGAGGCGGTCGAGGCCCCGTTCTGTCACCAGCCCGGAATCGCCCTCGAAGCGGATCAGATCGTCGCGCAGCAGGCTCTCGCCGATGGCGACGCCGAGACGGCCGGCAAGATGGTCGTAACAGGTCCTGGCCCGGCGCAGCGCTGCATCTTTCGGCCCGGTGACGATCCGCCTGGCCGGCGCCTCGTCGGCGGCGAACTGCATCAGGCTCTCGATGATGCGGGCGATCTCCGGTGAGGCGATGCGGAAATAGCGGTGCCGGCCCTGCTTCTCGAGCGCCAGCAGGCGGGCTTCGGTCAGCCGGGCGAGATGGCCGCTCGCGGTGGAGGGCGCGATGCCGGCGATGTCCGCCAGTTCTCCCGCGGTCAGCGCGCGGCCGTCCATCAGCGCGCCGAGCATGGCGGCGCGCGCGGGATCGCCGATCAGCGCGCCGATCTCGGCCAGGCGGTTGGTGTTCAGGTTCATGGCGTGTCTCCGCGGGGAAGCTTGCCCGATGGCGGGCATTCCCGGCAAGGAATGTAGCGGCCCTCGAGGGTTGATGTTTCGGGCAGGGCCGAAACATCGCACCGGCGGCGCGGGCTAGAGGATGGGCCGCACTGAACAGGAACCAGACCATGCCCGCCTTCTTCGGAACCCGTATCGTCCGCGCGGCCTTCCTCCTCGCCATCCTCGGCTGGGGGATCGGCTTCTACGGCCCGCCGGTCTTCCTGCATGCGGTGATCGCGCGTACCGGCTGGCCGCTCGAGTGGGTGTCGGCGGCGGTGACGCTGCATTTCATCTCGGGCGTCCTCGTGGTCGCCAACCTGCCCCGTCTCTACCGGCGCTTTGGCCTGCCGGCAGTGACAACGGCGGGGGCCACCCTGCTCGCGGCGGGGGTGACCGGCTGGGCGCTGGCGGCGGCGCCCTGGCAACTGGCGCTGGCGGCGATGCTCAGCGGCGTCGGCTGGGTGACCATGGGGGCGGCGGCGATCAACGCCATCGTGACGCCGTGGTTCCGCAGGAAGCGCCCGGCGGCGCTCTCGACCGCCTATAACGGCGCCAGCATCGGCGGGGTGATCCTGTCGCCGCTCTGGGTGCTGGCGATCGACCGGCTCGGTTTCACAGGCGCTGCGATTGCCATCTGCGGCACCGCTGTCGTGCTGACGGGCTGGCTGTCCGTCAGCGTCTTCGCGAACACGCCGGAAAGTCTCGGCCAGCATCCGGATGGCGATGCGGCGCCGCTGGCGGAACCCGAACCCGTCCAGGTTGTCGGCGTGCACCTCCGGCTCCGTCGCGACCCCCGCTTCCTGACGCTCGCCGCCGGCATGGCGCTCGGCCTGTTCGCGCAGATCGGCATGGTGGCGCATCTCTTCACCGTGCTGGCGCCGCGCATCGGCGGGCAGGAGGCCGGTCTCGCGATGGGGCTGGCGACGGCGGCGGCCATCGGCGGGCGTATGATCGCGGTACGCATCCTCGGGCTTGGCATCAGCCGCCGCTCTCTCGCCGCCGGCAGCTACGCCGTGCAGGCGGCGGGCGTGCTCCTGTTCCTCGCCGCCGGCGAGTCCGTCGCGCTGACGCTCTCCGCGATCCTGCTGTTCGGCTCCGGCATCGGCAACGCCACCTCGCTGCCGCCGCTGATCGCGCAGGCCGAGTTCTCCCCGGCCACGGTCCAGCGCGTGGTGCCGCTGATCGTCGCCATCGGGCAGGCGAGCTACGCCTTTGCCCCCGCCGCGTACGGGCTCGTACGTACGTCCTTCGTCGGCGATCCGGGATTCTTCGTCGCGGTCGCGCTGGTGCAGCTTCTGGCTCTCCTGTGTTTTCTCATCGGACGGCGCGCAGCATGAGGACTTCGACGCGGATCGGTTCCTCGCCGTCGCGGCGCATGGTGCCGGTGTCGCGGGAGACGGTTTCGAATCCGGAATCCTTTGCCGCCGATACCAGGAAGTCCGGGTTGTAGACGTAGCGGATATGCCCGCCCATGCCGAAGCTCTCCACGTCACCGAGTTCGGCGGTGAAGCAGAAATGTCCGCCGCCCCGCAGCGACCGTCGCACGGCGGCAATGAGTGGGCGGGGCTCGCCGATATAGCCGAGCAGGTCGGCGGCGGTGACGAGGTCGTAGGCGGCCTCCTTCCCGGCAAGGAAACCGAGTGCGCTGGCGGTCTCCAGCTGGCGGTAGATGCCGCGCTTCGCCGCGTTGGCGATCATCTTCGCCGCGATGTCGATACCGTCGATGGCCGAGGCCCAGGGCAGCACCTCCGCCGCGCAGAGACCGGTGCCGCAGCCGAGGTCGAGGATCTCCAGCCTGCCTGCCGGTTCGCCGAGAACCGCGGCAATGCGGTCGCGGATCAGCCGGTGGCCGCAATAGCCGAGCTTCTCCGTCAGGTGCCATTCGAAGAAATCGGCGTAATAGTCGAACAGCCCGGCATAGTAGCCGTCGGGAGGGGTCGGCGGTGCCTCCCCTTCGCCCATTGCGGCGAGCACGAAGGCGGCCTCCGCATTTTCCGGGTCAAGGCGCCGGCAATCGCGGAAATGGCCGAGCGCCTCGTCGGTCCGCCCCAGCGTCGATTTCAGCCGCGCCATCAGAAGGTAACCGCGTGCGCGGTCGGGGAAGCGGGAAATGCCCGCGGCCTGCGCCGCCTCGGCCGCCGCCATGTCGCCGCCGAGCGCCTCCAGCGCCGCGATATGGTCGAATGTCTCCGGCGGGATCGTGTCCTCGCGGCAGAGCGCGCGGAGTTCGGCAAGCGCCTCGGCGGTCCGGCCGGCATGGCCGAGCGCGAGGCCGAGATTGCAGCGGATCACCGGGTTGCCGGGGGCGCGGTCCAGCGCCTTGCGGAAGGCGGCGACGGCGGCCGTCGCGTTGCCTGCGGCGAGCGCGATGTTGCCGGTCTCGTTCAGGGCATGGAGGTTGCCGGGGTCGATCGTCAGCGCGCGGTCGAAGGCGGTGCGGGCGTCTTTCACCTCCCCGAGCCTGCGCCGGGCAATACCCAGCCGCAGCCAGCCCTCGACCAGGCCCGGATCGAGCCGGACCGCCGTCGCCGCCAGTTCCGCCGCCGGGGCTGCGCGACCGAGCCGGAGTGCGAGGCGCGCCATCAGGGCGTGGGCGGCGGCATCGGCGGGGTGGGCGGCAAGATGGTTCTTCGTCGCCGCGATCGCCTCGCCCAGGCGGCCTGCGGCCTCGTGCGAGAGCGCCTGCTCAAGCCCGGACAGGGTTTCCCCCGCGCCGGTTCATGAATGCCTCGAACCGGTCCATCGCCTCGGCAAGGAGTTCGACCGAGCTGGCGAAACAGAGCCTGACATTGCCCTCGCCGCCATCGCCGAAGGTGCCGCCCGGCGCCATGCCGACGGCGGTTTCCGCCAGCACCTCCTTGCAGAAGGCCAGCGAGTTGGTGAGGCCGTCGACGGCGAAGAAATGGTAGAAGGCGCCCGGCGGCAGCGGGCAGTCGATGCCGTCCATGCGGTTGAGCCGGTCATGCACCAGGTCGCGGCCGGCGCGGTAGCGCGCGAGGCTGTCGGCGATGAAGCTCTCGCCGTTCTCCAGCGCCTCGATGCCGGCCCATTGCACGAAGGTGGTGGGGGCGGCGATGTTGTATTCGCTGATCTTCTCCAGCGTCCGCGTCAGACCCGCGGGCCGGGTCAGCCAGCCGAGCCGCCAGCCGGTCATCGCCCAGGGCTTGGAGAAGGAATTGACCACGAGGACCCGGTCTTCCGGGTCGGCGATCTCGAGAAAGCTCGGCGCGTGCGGGCGGTCGTAGACCAGCCGCGCATAGACCTCGTCGGCGACGATCCAGATGCCGCGCCGGCGGCAGAACTCGAGCAGCGCCTGCTGCTCCGCGCGCTCCATCATCCAGCCCGTCGGGTTGTTCGGCGAATTGAGGAAGATCGCGCGGGTGTTCGAATCGCAGGCGGCGAACAGCTTCTCGAGGTCGAGTTCGAATCCGCCCTGGTTGCGGTCGAGGGCGACGTCGCGGGTCTCGCCGCCCATGATCTCGACGAGGCCGTGGATGTTCGGCCAGACCGGGGTGACGAAGACCATGTTGTCGCCGGGCGCGATCAGCAGCTGCGCCGATATCGCCAGCGCCTGCATGCCTGACCCCGTGACGGTGATGCGTTCCGGGTTGAGCGGCGCACCGTAGATCCGCTCGCTGTAGGCGGCGAGCGCGTCGCGCAGTTCCGGTACCCCGGAATTCGGTGCGTAGAAGGTCTTGCCTTCCGCCAGCGCGCGGGACGCGGCGCGGCCGATGAAGTCCGGCGTCGGCTTGTCCGGTTCGCCGAACCAGAGCGGAATCAGGCCGGGCAGGTTGCGGCCGCTCTCGTAGACCTCGCGGATGCCGGATTCACGGAGGTTCTCGATATTGCTGCGCAGTCCGTTCAGAGTTCTATCCCCACCTTGTCGGACGCCCGCTGCCACATCTGGCTGGCCGGGGTCTCGAAAATCAGCGCCGGGTCGCTGTCGATCACGTACCAGGACCCGCGGTCGATCTCGCCTTCCAGCTGGCCGCCCGCCCAACCGGCGTAGCCCAGAACAAGGCGGCTGTAAACCGGCCCGTCGCCGCTGCCGATGGCGCGCAGTATCTCCTCGCTCAGCGTGATCGCCGCCCCGCCCGCGCGGTGCGAGGTATCGTCGGTGACATAGTCGTCGGAATGGATCAGGAAGGGCACGCGCTGTTGCACCGGCCCGCCGGAATAGACGTCGATGCTGCCGCCCACATCCGCACCGTTCTTGCCGATACCGTCGAGAAAGTCGGAAATCTCCAGCCGCCCGACCGGGCGGTTGAGGGTCAGCCCGAAGGCGCCGTCGGCATCGTGGTCGAACAGCAGGATCACCGTGCGCTGGAAGACCGAACCGTCGAGCCGTTCCTGCGCGACCAGCAGCTTGCCGGTGAGGAAGGCGTCCTCGGCCCCGCTCCGGCCGGGCAGGGTGAACCATGCCGGCAGGGCGACGGCGAGCAGGACCAGGACCCGGCGTGTCGTGTCAGCAATACTTTTTTGTGTGGCCGATGACATTGCAGCGCAGCATGATATATCAAAGGGGAGAGGACCAGATTCCGGATCGAGATGCTGATTGTATACGGATTGAAGAATTGCGACACCTGCCGAAAGGCGAGGGCGTGGCTTGACGGCAAGGGCGCCGAATACCGCTTCGTCGACCTGCGCGCCGACGGTTTCGCGGAGACCGACCTGGAGCGCTGGGCGGAGGTGGCCGGCTGGGAAAACCTGCTCAACCGCCGGGGCACCACCTGGCGCGGCCTCGGCGAGGCGGAGAAGGCGGTCGCCGGCGCATCCGATGCGATCGCCCTGATGGCGAAACATCCCGCGCTGATGAAACGCCCGATCTTCGATGACGGCACGATGGTCGTCGTCGGCTTCACCCCGGACTGCCAGAAGCGGGTGGAGGCGATGCTTTGATCCTCGACCGCGACTCGATCCGCGACGGGCTCCTTGAACAGCTGGGGCGCGAGGCGGGCGATCTCGGCCTGTTCGAACCGCTGTCGGACGACGACCGCCGGGAGATCATGGAGACTCTGCTCGCCGACCGGAAGCCGGGCGAGGGCGTCTGGATCTTCGGCTACGGCTCGCTGATCTGGAACCCGGCCTTTCATTTCGTCGAACAGCGCATGGTGCGCGTACATGGCTATCACCGTGCCTATTGCCTCTGGACACCGCTCGGTCGCGGCACGCCGGACTATCCGGGCCTGATGCTCGGTCTCGAGAACGGCGGTTCGGTTTCCGGCGTCGCCTTCCGCATCGACGAGGCGATCGCGCGCGAGGAGG
>JAVKCR010000161.1:0-2330 GCA_040222645.1 Rhodospirillales bacterium | reverse complement strand
CGGCTGCAACGTCGAGAACGCCGCCTACCCGGAAGGGGTTTGCGCCGAGGCCGGGGCGATTTCCGCCATGGTGATGGCCGGCGGCAGGCGGATCGAGGAGATCTGCGTCATCGGGCCGGGCGAGGGGCTGGTGACGCCCTGCGGCGGTTGCCGCCAGAAAATCCGCGAGTTCGGGACGGTGGAAACCATGATCCATATCTGCGGGCCGGAAGGGCACCGGCGCACCTTTACCCTCGGCGACCTGTTGCCCGCAAGTTTCGGGCCGGAGAACCTGGAATGAACGACACGGCCGAGATCCTGGAATCCCGCCTCGGTGGCCGCGCGCCGCGCATCGCCATCGTGCTCGGCAGCGGGCTGGGCGGGCTGGTGGACGAGGTCGCGGACGCGGTCACCGTCGGTTATGCTGATCTGCCCGGTTTTCCCATCCCTTCGGTGCACGGCCATGGCGGCAAGCTGATCGCCGGTAGGCTCGGTGGGACGGACGTGATCATGCTGCAGGGCCGCGCGCATTACTACGAACAGGGCAGCGCCGACGCCATGCGCCCGGCCATCGAAACCTTGCAAGCTGTCGGCGTGACGACGCTCATCCTGACCAACGCGGCGGGATCGCTGCGGCGTGGCATGGGGCCGGGCGAGTTGATGCTGATCGGCGATCATATCAATTTCGCCGGCGCCAACCCGCTGATCGGGGAGACCTCGCCCAAGCGCTTCCTCAACATGGCGGACGCCTATGACCGCGAGATCGGCGCGGCGCTGCACGATGCGGCGGCGGCAGAGGATGTCGCCCTGCATGACGGCATCTATGTCTGGTTCTCCGGTCCGACCTTCGAGACCCCGGCCGAAATCCGTGCGGCGAAGATGTGGGGCGGCGACGCGGTCGGCATGTCGACGGTGCCGGAGGTGATCATCGCGCGATTTCTCGGCATGCGGGTCGCGGCGATCTCCAACATCACAAACATGGCCGCCGGCATGAGCGACGAGGTGCTGAGCCACGACCACACCATGGAACAGGCGAAAGCCGGCGGCGCCCGGCTCGCGCGGGTGCTGAAGCGTTTGCTGGCATAGCACACCGCGTCCTGAACTCGTTTCAGGACCCCGATCAATCGGTCTGAGCGTATCTGAACAGGCACAGGCCGGCCTCTCGAGGTCCTGAAACGAGTTCAGGATGAGGTGGTGTTCACGCTACTGAATGTTCCACCCGGTTCCGCCCATTTCTCTTCGCGGCATACAGTTGCCTGTCGGCTTCCTTCATGGCTGAATCCAGATTGTAGTCAGGGGCCGGCTTGCCCACGTGCAGTCCGACGCTGACGGTCACGTTGACCTCGAGTTCACCTGTTGAGACGGGATTGCCGCTGAACAGGTCGAGAAGGCGCTTGAACACGCCGACGGATGCTTCCGGGCCATCCGTATGCAGGGCGACGGCAAATTCCTCTCCGCCGACCCGGCCATATACATCCTCCACGCGGAAGAATCCCTTGAAACGCCGACCGGTTTCGACGAGCACCTGGTCACCGACGTCATGGCCGTAGCGGTCGTTGATGTCCTTGAAACGGTCAATGTCGATCATCGCGACGGCAATCCAGCGTTCATAGCGCTTGGCGACCTGGCAATGCCGTGATGCCTGCTCCTTAAAATTCCGGCGGTTCGGAATGCCCGTCAGTTCGTCGTAGTGGGCGAGGCGCTGAAGGTTGAAGTTCGTATTGCGCAACTCCCGCGTCCGTTCGGCGACAAGCTTCTCCAGGCTGTCTTTCAGCTGCCTGAGGTCCGCATTCCGTTTTTCAAGCTGGTCGGAGTAGAAGATCTGGTCTGTAACATCCCGTTCGATGGCGGCGAAATGAGTAACCTTGCCGAAATCGTTCTCGAGCGGAAAGATATCGAGGTCGAGCCAGTAAGGCTTGCCCTGTTTCGAATAATTCAGGATCGTCTCGCGGACAGGCTCGTTCTTCTCCAGTGCCTCGCGGATTCGCTTGCAGCATTCCCGGTCGGTGCCCCGACCCTGGAGTATGCGCGGCGTCTGGCCGATTGCCTCTTCGGCGGGGTAGCCGGTCAGATCTTCGAAGGCCCGGTTCACGAACACGATCTGGGGACCGAAGGGGGGGTCGATATTCTCGGCATCGGTAACGATCACCACGTCGCGGGTGTTCTCGATGATGTCGCGATAGGAAAACAGGTGACGACGGGCGGATATCTCATTGAAGGTCACAACGATGAAGCCGTCCTCATCCGATGGTTCCCCCTCGAAATAGGCGTTGACGAGGAACCACGAGACTTCGTTGGTTTCCGGCGTGAAGCGTCCTATCACCTCGTTGACAAGAGGCGCTCGACGATCA
>JAVKCR010000160.1:0-9339 GCA_040222645.1 Rhodospirillales bacterium | reverse complement strand
CGCTGATCGACAAGGGCATCGACGCCAGGTCGATCAACGTAGCGCCGCCGCCGCTCGGCGACCGCCTGTTCGAGGAGCATTACGGCAAGATCGCCGGACGCCTGGTCAATTTGTTCCTGCCGGGCGAGGAACTCGATACGGCCAACAAGCCGGATCAGTTCCAGTGGATGCGCCTGGTCGGCGCCAAGAAATATCTCGAGGATGTCGGCAAGACCGCGGGTGCGGTCCATTTCGTCATCAATTACCTCAAATCCTCGCTGAAGAGCCGCGGTGGCGACGTGCGCGGCTACGAGGAGAGCCTGCCGCTCTGCGTGCTGGAGAAATTCCCCTGCTTTCGCGATGACATCCTGCAATTTGCCCCGCTCTGCCTGTTCGCGGACTGGGCATGTTTCGAACGCCATGCCGGCAAGCTCGTCCGGCTGGAACCGGGCCTGGTCGAGGCGGCCGGGCTCGGCTTTCTCGACGAGGTGATCGCGGCCCGCCTCGCCGGAAGCGGCGGTCCGATCGAGCGGCTCGACCGCAAGCTGCTGTCCGAAGCCTATGCTGCCGCCAAGCATCGCCTGCTGAAAGAGCCGGGGTCCGACCGTCACCGCCGGCTGCTGCTCTTCCGGCTCGGGCTGATGGCATTGCTGCTCGAGGAATATGCTGAATCGCAACGGTTCCTTCACGCCCTGTTCGAAGCCGGTGCGCCGGACGCGATTGCGCGCTACTATCAGGTCACCGCGCAGGTGCTCGGCAATCGTGAGCGGGAGGCGGTGGAGAATGCGGTCAGGCTTTTCAACTCGGACCCGCTGCCGGAAGTCGCGGCACGGACACGGAAGCTGCTCTTCACCGACGGGAGCGGGAACTGACCATGCCTGAACGATTGTTCGGACAATCGGCGATCGACGGCCGGGTCCTGCCGTTCTGGCGCGACGAACTCGGCATTTCCGGCTGGCCGGGAGAGGACGTGTTCCAGGCGCTGTTCAATGCCTTCGTCGGCGCGGTGGAGATTTCCGATGGCGCGGCGCACGCCATGCGCGACGGGCCGGTGATCTTCATCGCCAACCATCAGGTCGCCATCGAATCGCTGATCTTCGTGTTTGCCGTCGGCGGCATCGGCCGGCGTCATATCCGGGCGCTCGCCAAGCAGGCGCACCAGACCAGCTGGGTCGGCGAGATGCTCGGCCTGCTGAATGCCTATCCGGGCCAGAATCCGGCGCCGCCGTCCTATTTCCGGGATGAGTACGACCCGCAGAGCCTCGTCGACATGCTGGCTGAAATGCGCCGGGGTCTTACCACCGACGGCCATTCGCTGCTGATCCATGCCGAGGGCGCGCGGGTGTTGGATTGCCGCCGCAGCGTATCCCAGGTCTCCAGCGTCTTCGTCGATCTCGCGCGTGAGACCGGTGTCCCGATCGTCCCGGTGCGCTTTGCCAATGCGCTGCCGGTCGAGACCATGGACAATTATCTCGATTTCCCGTTCGGGTTCTGCCGGCAGACCTATCAACTCGGAGAGCCGGTAACCGCGTCCGCTCTCGCGGCAGCCCATCCCCGGGACCGCCGCCCGATGGTGACCGCCGCGATCAACGCGACCGGTATTCCGGCGGAAGAAGAGGTGCCGACCCCGCCGAACACGGCGTTTCGCCGGGGCGTGCAGGAATTCATGAACGAAACCGCCACCAGCCAGATCAAGGCGGTGCTGGTGACGGCCCTGCGGGCGCTCGCGGCGCCGTTGCCGGAAACCCGGCGGATACTGGATTCACTCCATACGGGCTCGATGTTCATCGGCGATGCGCCGGCGGAGGTCTGGCTTGGCCAGTTCTGCGGCTGGCTGAGCGACGGACGGACGCGGGTACGCCGCCAGCCGGCCCATGAGCGGGCGGCAATCTGATGAGACGACCGGAGACAGCATGAACAACATGATCCCGCAGCGCATGGATTACTGGTCGCCGACAGAGCGGTCGGTGGTCGCCGACAGCGGCGAGGACGTGCTGCGCCTTATCCAGCAGGTGCGCGAGCCGCTATCCATCGTTGCGCTGGATGACGGTCGGCGAACCGTCGCGTCCGGCGGGGCGGTCGGCGAGATGGGTGAGGGGCGCCACCTTACCCTGATCGGTCTCTTGCCCGCCTCCTACCCGGAATGGCTCGGCGACCGCTCGTTCTGTGAAATCCACGGCTGCCGGTTTGCCTATGTCGCCGGCGAAATGGCCCGAGGCATCGCCACGGCGGAGATGGTGATCGCGGCGGCCCGGGCCGGCTTCATGGGTTTCTTCGGCAGCGCCGGACTGCCGGTGCCGGAAATTGCCCGGGCGCTCGATACCATCCAGGACGCGCTCGGCATGGATGCGGTGAACTGGGGCGCCAACCTTATCCATTCGCCACAGGAGCCAGAGGCGGAGCGCGCCGTCGTCGATTTGTTCCTGGCCCGCAAGGTGCGCCGAGTGTCGGCTTCCGCCTACATGCGCATGAGCCCGGAGATCGTCCGTTACATGGCCAGCGGCCTGCACCGGGACGCGGACGGGACTGTCTGCCGCACCAACCGCATCTTCGCCAAGATCTCGCGGGCGGAAGTGGCCGAGCAGTTCATGTCACCGCCGCCCCAGGCCATGCTGGACAAGCTGGTGGCGGCCGGCCGCCTGCTGCCGGAAGAGGCCGCGCTGGCGAGCTTCATCCCGGTCGCCGAGGACATCACCGCGGAGGCTGATTCGGGCGGACATACCGACAACCGCACCCTGACCGTGCTGCTGCCGGAACTGATGGCGCTGCGCGATGCGGTCAGCGCGCGGTTCGGCTATTCCAGCCGTATCCGGGTGGGCGCCGCCGGCGGCCTCGGCTCGCCGGCAGGTGTCGCCGCGGCCTTCGCGGCAGGGGCGGCCTACGTGCTGACCGGTTCGGTGAACCAGTCGGCGATCGAATCCGGCCTGTCGCTGGAGGGGCGCCGGATGCTGACGCAGGCCGAGCCGCAGGACGTCGCCATGGCCCCGGCGGCCGACATGTTCGAGCTCGGGGTCAACGTGCAGGTGCTCAAGCGCGGCACGCTGTTCGCGACGCGCGGCCGCCGTCTCTACGAGATCTACCGGTCTTGCGGATCGATCGAGGAAATCCCCGATGCCCTCCGCAAGCAGCTCGAACGGGAGTATTTCCGGGCCACTCTCGACGAGGTCTGGAAAGACACTTGCGCCTATTTCGAGACACGGGATCCGTCGGAGATCGACAAGGCGTCAAAGGACCCGAAGCGGAAGATGGCCCTTATTTTCCGTTCCTACCTGTTCCGTGGTGCGCAATGGGCACGCGAGGGTGAAGCGGACCGCCGGTCCGACTACCAGATCTGGTGCGGGCCGGCGATGGGCGCCTTCAACGCCTGGGTCCGGGGATCATTCCTGGAGCCGGCGGAAAACCGGACCGTGACCCAGATCGGTCTCAACCTGATGGAAGGCGCCGCCGCGATCACGCGCGCGCAACAGGTGAGGATATCCGGCGTGGATGTTCCGTTTACTGCCTTCCAGTTCCTACCGAGACCGTTAGGATAGTCCCCGCGGGGACGAAAAGAACCGATTTAACAATTAAATGAGCGCCATGAGCGAATACCGACCCGCGTCCGCCTCTCCGATTGCCATCGTTGCCCTTGATGTCCTGTTGCCCGGCACACCCGGCAAGCCCGGATTCTGGCGTGACGTCGTCGCCGCCCGAGATTGCATCACCGATGTCCCGCCGAGCCACTGGTTGATCGAGGATTACTACGACCCGGACCCGTCGGCGGAGGACAAGACCTATTGCCACCGGGGCGGCTTCCTCGATCCGGTCAAGTTCGACCCGCTCGCCTTCGGCGTGCCGCCGGCGGCGATGGCCTCCACCGATACCGCGCAATTGCTGGCGCTGGTGCTCGCCCGCCGGGTGCTGGACCAGGCCAGTGACGCCACCGTCCGGCCGATCGACAGGTCGCGGACCAGCATCATTCTCGGTGTCGCTTCGGCGACGGAACTGGTGGTGCATCTCGGCGGACGCCTGCAGCGCCCGAACTGGATCGAGGGGATGCGCCAGGCTGGCCTGCCGGAAAGCCAGGTGCAGAAGATCGCCCAGAGCATCGCCGACACCTACGTGCCGTGGAGCGAGGCGTCGTTCCCCGGGCTGCTGGGCAATGTCGTCGCCGGTCGCATCGCCAACCGGCTCGATCTCGGTGGTTCCAACTACGTGACAGATGCCGCCTGCGCCAGTTCGCTCTCCGCCGTACAGGCCGGGATCAACGAACTGCGCCTCGGCGAGGCCGATACCGTCATCGCGGGCGGCGTCGACGCGCTCAACGACATCCTGATGTACATGTGCTTTTCCAAGACGCCGGCCTTCTCGCCCACCGGCGATTGCCGGCCGTTCTCGGACAGAGCCGACGGCACCATCCTCGGCGAGGGGCTTGCGATGCTGGCGCTGCGCCGGCTGGAGGATGCGGAAGCCGACGGCAACCAAATCTACGGAATCATCCGGGGTATCGGCAGCGCGTCCGACGGACAGGCGACCAGCGTCTACGCGCCGAAGCCGGAAGGGCAGGCTCAGGCCCTGCGGCGCGCCTACGAGCGGGCCGGCTATTCGCCCGCGACGGTCGAGCTGATGGAAGCGCACGGTACCGGCACCGTCGCCGGCGACGCCGCCGAATTCGCCGGGCTGAAATCCGTCTTCGGGCCGGTAAGCGAGGGCCGCAAGGGCTGGTGCGCCATCGGGTCGATCAAGTCCCAGATCGGTCATACCAAGGCCGCCGCCGGCGCCGCCGGCCTGTTCAAGGCGGTGATGGCGCTGAACCAGAAGGTGCTGCCGCCGACCGCCAAGGTCGACCGCCCGAACCCGAAGCTCGGGATCGGCGAGAGCCCGTTCTATATCAACAAGTCCGCCCGCCCCTGGGTGCGCGGGTCGGACCATCCGCGCCGCGCCTCGGTATCTTCCTTCGGTTTCGGCGGCAGCAATTTCCACCTGACCATCGAGGAATATACCGGGTCCGGACGGCGTCCGGAGACGGTGCGGCTGATGCCGTCGGAGCTCTACCTGTTGTCGGCAAAAGACATGGCGTCGCTGGCGAACGCGGCCCGCGCCGCTGCCGATGCGATACAGGCTGACGGCGGCAATCTTGCCCGTCTCGCGGCCGCCACCGCCAGTGCGTTCGATCCTGCTGCCGAGGCACGCTTGGCCATTGTCGCCTCTGATGTCGGGGACCTCGCCGCGAAGCTGGCCGGTTTCGCCGCGAAACCGGATGGCAGGCAAGCCGGTACATGGACCGGTTCGGGCAAGCCTGCCGATGGCAAGACCGCCTTCCTGTTTCCGGGGCAGGGCAGCCAGTATCCCGGCATGGGCGCTGACCTCGCGATCGCCTTCACCGCCGCCCGTGCCGTCTGGGACGAGGCAGCCGATCTCGAGGAATTCTCCGACGGCAAGCTCCACGACATCGCCTTTCCGCCGCAGGCCTTCGATGCGGAAACCGCGAAAGCGGACCGCGACCGCCTGACCGCCATGGCCAACGCGCAGCCCGCGATCGGCGCGGTCAGCGCCGCGCAACTGGCGCTGCTGGGCGAGCTTGGACTGGCGCCCGATGCGGTGGCCGGGCACAGCTACGGCGAGGTGACGGCATTGTTTGCCGCCGGAATCTATGACCGCAAGGCGATGCTGCGCATCGCGCGCAACCGCGGCCGCCTGATGACAGAGGCCGCGAACGGCCGCACCGGCGGCATGATTGCCCTGCCGGTCGGACGTGACGAGGCGGAAAATCTGCTCGCCCGGTCCGGCGCCGACCTGGTGATCGCCAACAATAACGGCCCGGCCCAGGTGGTGCTTTCCGGCGCGGCCGAGGCGGTGGAGAAGGCGATGGCCTTCTTCGCGGCGGAAGGCCTGTCGGCAATCCGGCTGCCGGTCGCCAATGCCTTCCATTCCGATATCGTCGCGGCAAGCGTCGGTCCGTTCCGCGCCGCGCTCGATTCCATCCCGATGGCATCGCCGTCGCTGCCGGTTCACGCCGGCGCAACCGGCCAGCCCTACGGTGCTTCCGAGGATGATATCCGCGCGACGCTGGCCGGGCAGATCGCCCAGCCGATCGATTTCCGGGGGCAGGTCGACGCCCTCTACGAGGCCGGCATCCGTCGCTTCGTCGAGGTCGGCCCGGCCTCCGTGCTGACCGGCCTGGTGAAGCAATGCCTCGGCGAGCGCCCGCATTTGGCGCTGTCGCTGGACCGCAAGGGCGAGAACGGCATCCAGTCGTTCCTGTCGGCCATCGCCGAACTGGCGGCTGAGGGCGTCGCGCTGGACTATGCCTGGCTCTGGCGGGATGCGCCGCCGGACGCCGAGGAGAAATTCGCGCCGAAACATGCGGTCAATGTCGGCGGCAGCAATCTCGGCAAGCCCTATCCGCCGGCTAGCGGCGCTGCCGGACGGCACGCGCCGAACCCGGAGAAGCCTGTCGAGTCCGCGCCCGCGTCCGTGGCGCCTGCCAGCAAAGCAGCGTCGGTTCCCGGTGCTTCGGCACCGGCGGCACCCGCTGTGGATGCCGCCTTCCACCGCCACCTCGCCGAAACCCATCTCGCGTTCCAGCAATCGATGGCGGACAGTCACCGGGCCTTCCTGCAGACCATGGAACGCCTGGCGGGTGGCGCGGCGCCCGCGGACATGCCTGTCGCCGTCGGCCTGCCGTCCGTACCACAATCGCCGACGGTCTCCATGCCGCCGGCCCCGGCGCAGCAGCCCGCGCCCCAGGTCATGACGCCGCCGCCGGGTGTCGAGGTCAGGCCGTCCGCGCCCGTTATCGCGCCGACGGAAGCCGCGAAGTTTGCACCAGCGCCGAAACCTGGATCGCAGGCGCAGACGACAGCGAAAGCCGCACTCAATGTGGCGGAGACCGTCATTGCGCTGGTGGCGGAGAAGACCGGCTACCCGGCGGACATGCTGTCGCTCGACATGGATCTGGAAGCCGATCTCGGCATCGATTCCATCAAGCAGGTGGAGATCCTGTCCTCGTTGCGCGATGCCTTGCCTGGCCTCGGCGAGCCCGACCCCGGCATGATCGCCGAGATGGGCACGCTGCGGCGCATCGTCGCCTATGTCGAGGGTTCGGCAGGCGACGTTATGACTCCGTCGGCTCCGGCGGGCGAACCGGTTCAGGCCGCAGCCGCAGCCGGGCTGGACGCCAACATCCTGCTTGCCGTGGTGGCGGAGAAGACCGGCTACCCGGCCGACATGCTGTCGCTCGACATGGAACTGGAAGGCGATCTCGGGATCGATTCCATCAAGCAGGTCGAGATTCTCTCGGCGATCCGGGATCAGCATCCGGAGATGCCGGAAATCGATCCGGGCCAGCTGGCGGAACTGCGCACGCTTGGCGCCATTCTCGAATTCATCGGCGCGGCGGAGGCACCTGCAGCGCCGGCTGAGGCGAAACCGCAAGTGGCAGCGGCTCCCGGCCGCACTCTTGATGCCTCGGTGCTGCTGAGCGTCGTTGCCGAGAAGACCGGTTATCCCGAGGACATGCTGTCGCTCGACATGGAACTGGAGGGCGATCTCGGGATCGATTCCATCAAGCAGGTGGAAATCCTGTCCGCGGTTCGGGACCAGTTCCCCGATCTGCCGGAAATCGACCCCGGCCAGCTTGCCGAACTGCGGACCCTCGGCGCCATTCAGGATTTTCTCGCCGGCAGGAGCGGAGATGAGCTGATTCCCTCGGCACCGCAGGCTTCCACGGAACAGCCGGTCGCGCGACCGGACCCGATACGCGATGTCGCCCGCTGGGTGATCCGCGCCCGGCATGCGCCGGCCTCGGGACGCGCCGATGCAGGTATTGCCCCTGATGGCGACCTTGTCGTCGTGCCGGCGGCGAGCGCACTCGCCGAGCCGCTTGCCGAAGCTCTGCGGGAACGCGGCCTTCGGGTAAAGACGGCTGGGCGTGCAGATGCCAATTGCGCCGGCCTGGTCTATCTCGGCGCCAGCCTCGATGAGGCACGCGCCGCCGCAGGCCCGGAAAGCGTCGTCGATGCAGTCATGCAAGCCGCGACGATCGCACCGCGCCTGTCTGCGGACGGCGGCCTGTTCGTGACCATCGAGGATCTCGGCGGTGATTTCGGGATCGGCGGTTCCGGTGACCGCGCCTGGGGCAGCGGGCTTGCCGGGCTTGCGGGGACGGCGGCCCGGGAATGGCCGAAGGCCCGGGTCAAGGCGATCGATATCGATGCCGGCCGGCGCTCGCCCGCGGATGCCGCAGCAGCGCTCGCCGACGAGATCCTGAACGGCGACCCGGCCATCGAGGTGGCGCTGTCCACGACCGAAGGCCGGCGCATTCCGGTACCGACGGCGGCCTCCCTGATGCCGGTATCGGGCCGCAGCGGCCTGCGTGATGGCATGGTCATCGTGGCGTCCGCCGGCGCACGCGGCATCACGGCGGCCTCCCTCATCGAGTTCGCGCGGCATTATCGGTTGAAACTCGCGCTGCTCGGACGTTCCGTCTACCAGCCGGAAGATGATGGCCTCGCGGATGCCCCGGACGAAGCGTCGCTGATCCGGGCGCTGGCGTCCCGGACGGGCGGGCGAAAGATCGATCCGCCGCTGCTGCGGGCGAAGGCGCGCAGCATCCTGCAAAGCCGGAAGGTCGCGGCAACCCTCTCGATGCTGGAAGACCTCGGCTCCGAGGTGCGATATGTCGCGGTCGATATCTGCGATGCCGACGCAGTTGCCGGCGCCGTTGCAGGCATTCGGGCAGATTGGGGGCCGGTCGATGGCCTGGTGCATGGCGCCGGCGTGCTCGCCGACCGCCGCTTGGAAGAAAAGACCGCGGACCAGGTCCGAGCGGTTGCCGACACCAAGATCGCCGGCCTTCGGAACCTGTTGACGGCGTTGGCGGATGATCCGCTCGAGATGATCTGCCTGTTCTCCTCGGCGGCGGCCGTGGCCGGCAACGAGGGGCAGTCGGACTATGCGACGGCCAACCGGATGCTCGATAATATCGCTTCGTCCTTGCAGGTCGCCCGGCCCGAATGCGTGGTGAAGTCGGTCGCCTGGGGGCCATGGGACGGCGGCATGGTCGATGACGGTCTGCGGGCACTGTTCCGGGCGCGCGGCATCGACCTGATCCCCCTCGATGCCGGCACGGCCTTCCTGCGCCGTGAGCTGGAGGCGGGCAGCGCCGATTGCAGGGTGATCGCCGGGTCCGCCGATCTCGGCAGCCGTCCGGTCCAGCAGGATCCGGATGACGACCAGCGCGAGGTTTCATCATCCGGAACGATTTCGGCCGGGGCGACGGCAGGAGACTGACATGGCGTTCGAGCCGATCGCCATCGTCGGCCGCGGCTGTGTCCTGCCGGGGGCGCTGACGCCCGACGAATTGTGGGACGCGGTGCG
>JAVKCR010000159.1:0-5033 GCA_040222645.1 Rhodospirillales bacterium | reverse complement strand
GCGCAGCATCATTCCCGCAGAGAGTATCAGCGACGTCGGATTGGCCAGGTCCTTCCCGGCAATATCGGGAGCGGAGCCGTGCTGGGCCTGGGCGGCGCAGCGTTCCCGGTTGGCGTTGATCGATCCGGCAACCCCGAGTCCGCCCGACAGTTCGGAAGCAAGGTCGGACAGGATGTCGCAATAGAAGTTGGTCGAACAGATCACGTCATAGCGCGACGCATCGCGGACCAGAAGCGCCGCCATCGCGTCGACGATCACTTCCTCCAGTTCCACCTCGGGATAGTCCTTGGCCACCGCGCGGACCACCTCGAGGAACAGGCCATCGGTAAGGATGAAGTTGTTGGCCTTGTGAACCGCGGTGACCTTGCGCCGCCGCCGCATGGCGAGATCGAACGAGGCCCGGGCTATTCGATCGCAGGCCTTTCGGGTGATCTTGCGCAACGAGAGGGCGGTATCGGGGTCCGGCATGAATTCCCCGCTGCCCTTGTACATGTTCCGGTCGGGATACATGCCCTCGGTGCATTCCCGCATGATCACGAGGTCCATATCGGCCCCCCGATGGGGCACGCCGGGCCGGGTCCGGGCCGGGCGGACATTGGCATAGAGGTCGAGTCGGACCCGCATGGCAGCCGAGATGTTCACGCCGCCCTGGTCGCGCGGCGGATAGTCGAGATGCGAGATCGGACCGAGAAGGATACCGTCCGCCTGGCGAGCCCGGTCCATCACGGCTTCGGGCAAGGTCGTGCCTTCCGCGTCATAGGCCCTGAATCCGATCGTCATCTCCTCGAAGGACAGCCCGAGCCCGAAACGCCTGTCGGTCGCGGTCAGCACCGCAAGAGTGGCCTCGGTGATTTCCGGACCGATGCCGTCGCCGGGCAGTACCAGGATATCCATGTAGCGTCCTTCCGTTTCAAAGTTCTGCCAGCAGGGGGGCGAGGGCGACCGGCTGGCCGGTCGCGATCGAATCGTATGCGGCCAGGGTGACCGCGAGGGTGCGGAGATTGTCCGCGAAGTCGGTCTCGAACGGAGCGCCGCGGCGCAGCCCGTCGACGAAATGCGCGATGGCGGCGGCGTAGGAACCGGCATAGGCATCGTGACGGTCGACCGGCGGGACTGATTCCACCCGTCCGTCAGGCATGTCCTGCAGGATTCGCAGCACGCCGTCGCCATCGACGAAGGCGGTGCCCCTGTCGCCTTCCACGACCACCGTCTCGCTGGCGACCGGCGGACCTGCATGCCCCTTGGAGGCATAGCTCCGCTCAATGACGGCTTCAACGCGATCGAAACCGAGATGCAGGATCGCGAGATCCTCGCCACGCACATGCGGGCTGATGCGTCGCGATCTTGCATAGATGCTTGTGGGCTCGCCCAGGAGGTAGCGGGCGACATCGACCTGGTGGATCATCGATTCCAGGATCAGGAACCGCTCCAGCCCGGCAAAGAAGGGCTGGCGGACGAGGCTCCAGGGCCGTTGCGGATGACTTTCCGTGGTCACCGTTCCGGCCAGCCGGAGATCGGAACGCAGGTAGAAGGGCTGCCCGATATCGCCGGCCCGCAGGCGATCTCCGAGGGCGCGGAACCAGGGCCGGAAGCGGAAATTTTCATGCACCATGGCACGCACGCCGGCTCCGGTGACCGTCGCGAGCATCGCCCTGGCGCCGTCGAGGTCGGCCGCCAGCGGCTTCTGGCAGATGATGTGCGCCCCGGCGGCGGCCGCCAGTCCTATCTGTTCGGCATGGGCCTCGGGCGGGGTGATGATATCGACGATATCCGGCGCCTCGGCAGCGAGCGCCCCGGCAAGATCGCCGTAAACCGCGCCAATGCCGTATTCAGAAGCAAGCTGCCGGGCGGCCGGACCGTTCCTGGCCGCGATCGCCGCCACCTCCACATCTCCGAGAGCCTGCCAGCCCCGGATATGGAATGGCGCAACATGGCCCGACCCGGCAAGCAGCACACGAAGGGGACGCGACCCGAGGCCGGTCATCTCAGCAATCCGGGCAAATAGACCACGAGAGTCGGGAACAGGATCAGGATCGCAATGACCATGCTGGTGATGATCAGATAAGGAATGCAGACCGCAGCCAGCCGCTCGAAACTCAAGCCCGTCACCCTGACCAGGGCATAGAGAACCATCCCGACGGGCGGGGTCAGCAGGCCGAGTGTCAGGGTGAGCGTCATGATGATGCCGAAATGCACCGGATCGATTTCATAGCGTTCGATGATCGGCAGCAGGATCGGCGTCAGGATCAGGATGGCCGGTGTCTGGGCCATGAAGCAGCCGACGATCAGCCAGAAGCCGGTCAGCAGGAACAGCAGCACCGTCGGGTCGGTGGTCAGCCCGGTCAGGAACTCGGCCAGCGCGGTCGGCACCTGTCCACGTATCATCACCACGCCGAAGGCAGAGGTGAAGACGATGATCAGCATGATCACGGCGCTGTCGAGCATCGTTCCACGGATTTCCCGCCATAGATGCCGCCAGCCGAATTCGCGGTAGACGACGACGCCCAGGATCGTCGCATATCCGGCGGCAACGGCGGCGGCCTCGGTCGGCGTGAAGATGCCGAAATAGATGCCGGCCATGATGATCACCGGAGTCAGGATCGGCAGAATCGCGGCTCTGAAGGCCGGCCAGAGTTCCGCCAGGCTCGCCACGGAACCCGAGCTCATGCCGTCGACCCGCGCCCGGTAGGCGACATAGGCCATGTAGGACAACGCCATCATCAACCCCGGCACGATCGCCGCGAAGAACATGGCGGCAACCGAGATCTCGGCCTGCACCGCGAAGGCGACGAGAGCAATGGACGGCGGCAGGATGGGTCCGATCAGCGAGGACGCAGCGGTCACCCCGGCACTGAACCCGCGGTCGTAGCCTTGCGACAACATCGCCTTCATCTCGATCTGGCCCAGGCCAACCTCGTCGGCGGTGGCGGACCCGGACATGCCGGCGAACATGACGCTGGCGAGCACGTTGGCATGGCCGAGACCGCCGCGCAGCGGCCGGACGACCAGCGCCACGAATCCGAAGAGCTTCTCGGTGATGCCGCCCGAATTCATGAGCCTGCCGGCCAGCAGGAAGAACGGGATGGCCAAAAGCAGGAAATTGTCCATCTTGTCCATGGCGAGCCGGGCGATCATGGTGCCGACGCGCGGATCGAAGACATCGCCGAAGAACAGGCCCGCGCCGAGCACCGAGGTGACGCCGGCAGCGAACCCCACCGGCATGCCGATGACGATCAGCATCACCAGCAGAACGACCAGCCCGAGATAGACGATCATGCCCGGCCTCCGCGGGCCGGAGCGGCGATCTGCCGCACATTCTCGACCAGGTCGACCGCCACATACAGCGCCATCAGGACAACCCCCAGAAGTTCACAGGCATAGAGGTAGCCGACGCTGACTACTGGCAGGGTCACAAGGCTGGAGCCGAGATTGAGCGAGATCAGGGCGAGCGCGCCCCGCGCCCAGATGAACAGGAAGCCGAGGATCACG
Organism: Rhodospirillales bacterium; assembly: GCA_040222645.1. Taxonomy (GTDB): domain Bacteria; phylum Pseudomonadota; class Alphaproteobacteria; order Rhodospirillales; family HT1-32; genus HT1-32. The sequence continues at coordinate 1,544 of JAVKCR010000159.1, read as the reverse complement.
ATGTCGAACAGAATGGCGATCGCCATGCGCGGCCGTGGCCCGGCCTTCCGCAACAGGAAATCGACGACAATGTTTTCCTTCTCGCGGATCGCGATGCCCATGGTGAGGAACATCGCCACGACGAACAGGATGCGTGAAAGCTCTTCCGTCCAGGGAACAGAGATCTCCAGCAGGTATCGAAACGCCACCTGGGCCAGTGTCGCCAGCATCATGACAGTGATCATGGCGACTGCCGCCATCTCGATCATCCGGCGCGGCCAGGCCAGCCAAGCCGGCAGTGGCGCCGGCGGCTGTGGGCCGGGGCTGTTCTCGGTCATCATGATCGTCCGGATTTGTGGGTGAGCGACAGGAAGACCGGTGCCGCCCGCAAGCGGGCCGCACCGGTCTGTTCACATTGCAGCCGCCTACTTGACCTTGGCGATATCGGCGAGCAGCCCGGGCCGGCAGTTCTCCGCGGCGAACTTCTCGACGATCGGCAGGGCGATTGCCTGGAACGCAGCGACATCCGGCTCGACGACTGTCACGCCTTCGGCCTTCATCTTGGTCAGCAGTTCCTCGGTATCCGACCTGACCTTGTCATTGAGCCAGCCGATCGCATCGGCCAGCGTCTCGTTGAAGATCTTCCGGTGAGAGTCGGACAGGCCGTCGACGAAGCTCTTGTTGGCAGAGACGACATAGTAGCTGTTCACATGCCCGGTCAGGTTGATATGGGTCTGCACCTCGAAGAACTTGTTGCCCCAGATCGTCGGTATCGGGTTTTCCTGGGCATCGAACACGCCCTGTCGGAGCGCCCCGTACAGTTCGGCAATCGAGAGCGGCGCCGGCAGCGCGCCGAAGGCCTTGAATATCTCGGTCCGCAGCGGGTTGGTTACCCGGATCTTCACGCCCTCAAGATCCGACGGCTTGGCGACCGGCCGGTTGGTGGTCAGATGGCGTGACCCGCGCAGGCCGACCCCGGCAATGGTGATGCCGTATTCCTTCTCCAGCGCCGCGTTGACCTCCTTGCCGAGGTCGCCGGTCCAGACCTTGTAGCCGTGCGCCTCGTCGCGGTAGACGAACTCCGCCTCCATGCACTGGTACTGCTTGAGCAGGCGGTGGACGATCACCGGACCGGCGACATGGAGCTGGATCTCGTTCGTCGCCAGTTGCTGCAGCAGCTGCTGGTCACCGCCGAGCACGCCGCCCGGAATGAAAGTCATGTCCAGTTCGCCGCCGGACTTTTCCTTCATCGCCGCCTGCCATCGAACCATGGCCTGGGAACTGAAGTCTTTCGGACCGTTGGTGGTGCCAAAGGTGAATTTCACCGTTTCGGCCATCGCCGTCGTGCCGCCAATCGACAGCGCAACAATTGCCATGGCCAGCCTGAGAATGGTCTTCATCACGCAGTCCTCCCGTATTTGTTATGCTAATTTATGTATACACTGAATGACCTTTTGTATGGGGCTGTCAAGTGAGATTTCCGTGGCGCCGGGTGGCATCCCCTGTACGAAACGTCGAAAACCCTGGGATTGCGCGGCTGAGAATTCATCAGTGCTTCCCAGATG
>JAVKCR010000158.1:0-31703 GCA_040222645.1 Rhodospirillales bacterium | reverse complement strand
GAGGTCCGCGCGATCATCGGCCCGAACGGCGCCGTCAAGACCTCGATGCTCAACGTCATCAACGGCTTCTACCATCCGCAGGAAGGCACCATCACCTTCGCCGGCAAGCAACGCCGGCAGATGGAGCCCTACATGGCCGCGGCCCAGGGTATCAGCAGGACCTTCCAGAACGTCGCCCTGTTCAAGGGCATGACGACGCTCGACAACATCATGACCGGCCGGGTGCTGAAACAGAAGGCCTCGCTGATCGAGCAGGCCTTCTTCTTCGGCCGCGGCCGGAGCGAGGAGATCGAGCATCGCGAATTCGTCGAGAACATCATCGACTTCCTGCAGATCCAGGCGATCCGCAAGCAGCCGGTCGGCAGCCTGCCCTACGGCCTGCAGAAGCGGGTCGAGTTCGGCCGGGCGCTGGCCGCCGAGCCCGAACTGCTGCTGCTCGACGAACCGATGGCGGGCATGAACCTCGAGGAGAAGGAGGACATGAGCCGCTACATCATGGAAGTGCGCGAGCAGTTCGGCACCACGGTCGCCCTGATCGAGCACGACATGGGCGTGGTCATGGACCTGTCCGACCGGGTGGTGGTGCTGGATTACGGCTGTCAGCTCGCCGACGGCACGCCGGAAGAGGTCTCTGCCAACCAGGAAGTCATCGACGCCTATCTGGGGGTGAGCCATGAGTAAGCGCACGGACTTCGCACGCGGCCGGGAGATCGCCTGATGGACATGTTCTTCGTCGAAACCGTGATTTCCGGACTGATGGCCGGGGTGATGTATTCGCTGGTCGCCATCGGCTTCGTGCTGATCTTCAAGGCCTCGGGGGTGTTCAACTACGCCCAGGGGGTGCTGGCGCTGTTCGCCGCGCTGACGCTGCACGGCGTGATGGACAAGTTCGGCATCCCGGCCTGGGCCGCCATTCCGATCACCATGGCGGCGATGATCGCGGTCGCCTATCTCGTCGATTACTTCATCCTGCGCCACCTGGTGAACGAACCGCCGATCATCCTGTTCATGGCGACCATCGGGCTCGCCTATATCCTGGAAGGCGCCGGCGACATCATCTGGGGCTCCGACGTCAAGGTGCTCGATGTCGGCCTGCCGCAGGGCGCCAGCGACTACCTGCTCGACAATTTCAATCTCTATATCGAGAAGCTGGAGATCGTCGCCGCCGTGGTGGCGGCGATTCTCGTCGTCGTGCTTGCCATCTTCTTCCAGAAGACCCGCATCGGACGCGCCCTGCGCGCGGTTGCCGACGATCACCAGGCGGCGCTCTCGATCGGCATCTCGCTGCGCGCCATCTGGCGCATCGTCTGGTCGGTCTCCGGCTTCGTGGCGCTGGTCGCCGGCATCATGTGGGGGTCGAAATCCGGCGTGCAGTTCTCGCTGTCGCTGATCGCCCTGAAGGCGCTGCCGGTGCTGATCCTCGGCGGGTTCACCTCGATCCCGGGCGCCATCGTCGGCGGCCTGATCATAGGTGTCGGCGAGAAGCAGGCGGAAAACTACGCCGGCGAGCTTCTCGGCATCGCCGGCCTCAACGCCATCGAGAACTGGTTCGCCTACATGCTGGCGCTGGTCTTCCTGCTGTTCCGTCCCCAGGGGCTGTTCGGCGAGAAGATCATCGAGCGCGTGTAGGTCGGGGGAAGCATCATGTTCTATTTCGAATCCGGCCAGTTCAAGAAGTCCTATTCCGAGGACCAGTCCATCCTGCCGATCCGGCAGGACCGCATCGGCCTCGCCGCGATCCTGGCACTCGGTTTCATCGGCGTGCCGCTGATCCTGAACGACTACCTCGTGAACGCGGTCTTCATCCCGTTCCTGGTCTATTCGCTGGCGGCGCTCGGGCTCAACATCCTCGTCGGCTATTGCGGGCAGCTCTCGCTCGGCACCGGCGCCTTCCTCGGGGTCGGGGCCTATGCCTGCTACAAGCTGACCACCGCCTTCCCGGACATGAACCTGATCATCGTGATCATTCTTTCCGGCGGTGTGACGGCGCTGGTCGGCATGCTGTTCGGCCTGCCCAGCCTGCGCATCAAGGGGTTCTACCTCGCGGTCGCCACGCTGGCGGCGCAGTTCTTCATCATCTGGCTGTTCTACAAGGTCCCCTGGCTGACCAACTATTCGGCCACCGGCCAGATCTCGATGCCGCCGCGCGACGTCTTCGGATTCCAGATCACCGGTCCGGAGGCGCGGCCGATCTCGACCTACCTGTTCGTGCTCTGCTTCGTCTCCTTTTTCGCGCTGATCGCCAAGAACATGGTGCGCAGCCGCGTCGGCCGCACCTGGATGGCGATCCGCGACATGGATATCGCCGCCGAACTGATCGGCATCCGGCCGCTGCGCACCAAGCTGATCGCCTTCGGCGTCTCCTCCTTCTATGTCGGCATGGCGGGCGCCATGGTGTTCGGCATCTGGCTGGGGGCGGCGGAGGCGGGCGAGACCTTCGGCATCGACCAGTCCTTCCTGGTGCTGTTCATGATCATCATCGGCGGGCTGGGCTCGATCCTGGGCTCGTTCCTCGGCGCCGGCTTCATCACCCTGGTGCCGATCCTGCTGAAACAGATCATGGTCGACGGCATGGGCATGGCGGCGGTGACCGCCAAGCATGTGGAAATCGTCATTTTCGGGGTGCTGATCGTGTTCTTTCTGATCGTCGAACCCCACGGGCTCGCCCGGCTCTGGCGCCTCGGCAAGGAGAAGCTGCGCCGCTGGCCGTTCCCGTACTGATTTTGTGCATCCCGGACACAGGGAGCCGGGATCGCCAAACGCCCCGCGGATAAGACGGGGCACAACGAGGAGGAAGCTCATGAGTCTGAAACGCATCACTCTCGGCATCGTCGCGGCAGCGGCGATCGGCGCCGCCGGCGCCGCCACCGCGGCGGAACTGACCATTCCATCGCTCGTCTACCGCACCGGGGCCTATGCGCCGAACGGCATTCCGTTCGCCAACGGCTACGGCGATTACTACGCGATGCTCAACGAACGCGACGGCGGCATCGAAGGCGTGAAGATCAACCTGATCGAATGCGAAACCGCCTACAACACCAAGCAGGGCGTCGAGTGCTACGAGAACACCAAGAACACCGGCACCGGCGCACTGGTCTACCAGCCGCTCTCGACCGGGATCACCTACCAGCTGATCCCGAAAGCCTCGTTCGACCAGATCCCCATCTTCTCGATGGGCTACGGCCGGACCTCTGCCGCCAACGGCAAGATCTTCCCCTGGGTGTTCAACTTCCCGGCCACCTACTGGAGCCAGGCCACCGTCTTCGTCAAGTATATCGGCGAGAAGGAAGGCGGCATGGACAAGCTGAAGGGCAAGAAGATCGCGCTGGTCTATCACAACTCGGCCTACGGCAAGGAACCGATCCGCACGCTGGAAAGCGCCGCGGCGAAGTACGGCTTCGATCTGCAGTTGCTGCCGGTCGACCATCCCGGCCAGGAACAGAAGGCCACCTGGCTGCAGATCCGCCGCGAAAAGCCTGACTGGGTCATGATGTGGGGCTGGGGCGTGATGAACTCCGTCGCCATCAAGGAAGCCACCTCGATCCGCTACCCCATGGACCGCTTCATCGGCGTCTGGTGGTCGGGTTCCGAGAACGACGTGCTGCCCTCGGGTGAGGCCGCCGACGGCTACCTCTCGGGTGCGTTCCATGCGCCCGGCGCCGATTTCCCGGCGATCCAGGACATCAAGACGCATGTCTACGGCAAGGGTAAGGGCCTCGGCGAGGAAGAGCGTATCGGTGAAGTGCTCTACAACCGAGGCGTCGTCGCCGCGATGTGGACCGCGGAAGCGATCCGCAACGCCATGAAGATCCACAAGACCAAGGAACTGACCGGCGCGATGGTGCGGGACGGCTTCGAAAACCTGAACGTCGACGAGAAGCGTCTCGTGGAACTCGGCCTGCCGAACTTCACCATTCCGGTCAAGATCACCTGCGAGAACCACGAAGGTTCGGGCAAGGTGGCGATCCAGCAGTGGAACGCCAAGACCAAGACCTGGAAGATCATCACCCCGTTCTACGACCCGAACCGCGAGATCACCGATCCGCTGGTCGCCGAGGATTCCGCGGCTTACGCCAAGGAAAACGGCATCCCGGAACGGGAATGCAGCTGATCCGCACCGGCTGCTGCGTGATCTGAGAAAGAAGAGAAGGACGCCATGAGCGCGAGCACGAAGAAAATACTCGAGATCAACAATATCGAGGTCATCTACGACCACATGATCCTCGTGCTCAAAGGCGTCACGCTGGAAGTGCCCGAGGGGGGCATCATTGCCCTCCTCGGCGCCAACGGCGCCGGCAAGTCGACCACGCTGAAGTCGATCTCGAACCTGCTGCAGGTCGAGCGCGGCGAGGTGGCGAAGGGAACCATCCAGCTTTCCGGCGAGAGCATCAACGGCATCGGCGCGACCGAGGTCGTGAAGCGCGGCTGCGTCCAGGTCATGGAAGGCCGGCATTGCTTCGAACACCTGACCATCGAGGAAAACCTGCTCACGGGCGCCTTCATCCGCGGCTATGACCGCAAGGGCATCAATGACGACCTCGAGATGGTCTACAGTTATTTCCCGCGGCTCAGGGAGCGCCGCAAGTCGCAGGCCGGCTATACCTCCGGCGGCGAACAGCAGATGTGCGCGATCGGCCGCGCCCTGATGGCGCGCCCCAAGCTGGTGTTGCTGGACGAGCCCTCGATGGGTCTCGCACCGCAGCTGGTCGAGCAGATCTTCGAGATCATCAAGAAGCTGAACACCGAACAGGGTGTCTCTTTCCTGCTGGCCGAACAGAACACCAACCTTGCGCTGCGCTATGCCAGCTACGGCTATATCCTCGAAAACGGCCGGGTTGTGCTTGACGGGCCCGCCTCAGAGCTGAGGGAAAACGAGGACGTGAAGGAATTCTATCTTGGCGGCGGCGGCGAGGAACGCCGCTCCTTCAAGAACCTCAAGAGCTACAAGCGCCGCAAACGCTGGCTGTGATTAAAGCGGCCAGCCGATGCCGGAGATGGGGGCAACCGCCCGGGATCCCGGCTCTCCACCCGGCTTGCACCGGGTTCCGGCCAGGATGACGTCTGGTATGATCTTGTTGGCACCTGTTTCGTCATCCCGGGGCCGCCGGAGGCGGAGCCCGGGACCTCGGGAGTCAGCCGGACCCGCCACCGTCTGTATTGAGTTTCTGGACACCGGGAGACCAACCCCATGACCGATTTCTACGATTCCCTCGAAACCCGCTCGGCCGACGAGCGCGCCGCGGATCTCGCCCGCTTCTTGCCCGGGGCCGTCGCCCGGGCGAAGACCGCGCCCGCCTATGCCAAGTTGCTGGCCGATGTCGATCCGGCGACCATCATTTCCCGCGAGGCGCTCGCCGCCCTGCCATTGACCCGCAAGTCGGACCTCATCGAGCGCCAGGCGGCGGACGCGCCCTTCGCCGGGCTGACCGCCGTCGCGCCGGGGGATCTCGCCTGCATCTACCAGTCGCCGGGACCGATCTACGACGCCGAGGGGCATGACCCCGACTACTGGAGATGCGCGCGGGCGCTGCACGCCGCCGGCTTCCGCAAGGGCGACATCCTGCACAATTGCTTCGCCTACCATTTCACCCCGGCCGGCGCGATGCTGCAGACCGGGGGCCACGCGCTCGGCTGCGCCGTCTTCCCCGCCGGCACCGGTCAGACCGAGCTGCAGGTCCGCGCCATCGCCGACGTCCGGCCCGCCGGCTACAGCGGCACGCCTTCCTTCCTCAAGATCATCCTCGAGAAGGCCGACGAGATGGGCGTTGCGCTGCCTTCGCTGAAGCGCGCGCTGGTTGCGGGCGAGGCGCTGTTCCCGCCACTGCGCCAGTTCTTCGACGACCGGGGCATCGCCGTCCTGCAATTCTACGGCACCGCCGACCTCGGCAACATCGCCTATGAATCATCCGCCCGAGAGGGGCTGATCGTCGACGAAGGGGTGATCGTCGAGATCGTGCGGCCGGGCACCGGCGAGCCCGTCGCCGAGGGCGAGGTGGGTGAGGTCGTGGTGACCTCGACATCCGCGGTCTACCCGCTGCTCCGTTTCGCCACCGGCGATCTCTCCTGCGTGCTGCCGGGGCTAAGCCCCTGCGGGCGCACCAACATGCGCCTCAAGGGCTGGATGGGCCGCGCCGACCAGGGCACCAAGGTGAAGGGCATGTTCGTCCACCCGCCGCAGGTCGCCGCCATCCTCAAGCGTCACCCGGAGGTGGCGAAGGCCCGCCTCGTGGTCTCCGGCGAGGCCGGCGCCGACGTGATGACGCTGGTCTGCGAGACCGCCGCAGCGGGCGACGCGCTGAAGGCCGCGATCGCGGATTCGATCCGCAACGTCACCAAGCTCGGCGGCGGGGTGGAGTTCGCCGCGCCGGGGTCGCTGCCCAACGACGGCATCGTCATCGAGGACGCGCGCGGGAAATAGGCGCTCCCTCGTCCTGAACTTGTTTCAGAACCTCGACCGGCTGGCCTGATCGTCTGCCGAAGTGCAGGAATTGCTCATTCAAATTGCATGTATGATCGCGTATTTAGGAAATTTTGCATACATTCACCGCATACGACGGACAATGGCAGGTAGATTTAAATGATCAACGAGTCTGCAAAGCGCAAAGCGAATGAGAATCCTTGGTATCTGTTAGCTACCTATTACGGTGAGCAATCTGGAGATGATATAGATTACGGTTTGCACAATAAAAATCGCATTATTTGGAACCGTTGGATGTCTGGTTTCCTAGCTAAAGAAAGGCGAGACGCTTATTTCGCAGATGGTTTTTTAAGTCAAGAAGAGATCAACTTTCTTGGGAAAGAAGATCGAATATCTTTATGGAGTGATGGTCGGTCGCCATTTATCAGTGCCCCTAATCCTAATGAAAAAATTGACTTAAGAAACACGTTGTTTTTGCATCATGTGCATTTTGAGGGATTTTTATTTTTATCTGAAATCGATATAGGCAATTCAGTTTTTGAAAAATCTACTAGTTTTGCAAACTCTGAATTCTTAAGTGATGCTGTCTTTGTCAATTCAGTTTTTGCGAGATTTGCGGATTTCTCAAAAATAAAATTTTATGGAAGTGTTGGATTTCAAAGAAGTAAGTTCGGAGATGTTTCTCAATTTTCCGACACGAATTTTTATAAATCAGTAAATATGAAGAGTGTAACATTTCACGATATTATATATACTGTAAGGACAAAATTTGAAAAAAATGTTTACTTTCGGCATTCAAAATTTTTATCAGATTCATGCTTTTCCCATATAAGCGTAGAGAATGAAATCGATTTTGAAGATTGTGAGTTCATTGGTGAATTGGAGATGATCGAGTCAAATGTAAAAGGGTCATTTTCGTTGAATAATGTTGTAGCGCGAGATGATGTTACACTTGTTCAATCTGTATTTAGTGGTATGCTGGATCTATCTAATTCAATATTTTTTTCGAAAATTGATTTATCATTGTGCATGTTCTTGTCAGAAATTAATATGATTAATTCTCGCGTCTATGGGCGTGCTAGCTTTAGAGGGGGTTCGTCCAGTCAACTAGGCGAAAGACATAAACAATTTAGCGGAGTTATTGATATAAGTGAGTCAATATTTTTTGATAGAGCTGATTTTAGTAATAGAGAGTTTCTTGATTCTACTAGTTTCTACAATGCAAAATTTGTGAATCATGTTCCGGAATTTGCAGATACTAAACTTCATGAGGGGACCGTATGGCATGGAGTTGAATGGCCAAAAACTCCTAGACATTCAATGCAAGCTCTTGAAATGGCGGATTCTTATTCTCACCTTCGGCGACGATCCAATGCAATTCAGGATCATGAAGCAGAAATAGATTTTTTTGGACGAGAACTAAGGGCAAAAAGAGCTTGGAAGGGTGGGGTTTCTGGGCTTCTCATTACAATGTATGAATTGTCTTGTAGTTTTGGACAGAGTATTATTCGTCCAATACTGTGGTTGCTTTTCCTGTTTGGTGCCATGCCCCCAATTTATCACTTGGTTATTCAATATACTTGGGATGTGAGTGTTGATGTCGCGAGTATGTATATGTTTAGCTTTAAGAGCTTGTTTGGGCTTCTGGGGTTTCGACGTGATATTTCAGGGCAATGGTTCGAAGAGCTTTCTCTATTAATTCAAGTTTTGTCATATTTTCAAACTATGCTGGGTGGTGTTTTTGTGTTTCTGTTGGGCCTTTCTCTTCGGAATCGATTTCGTATTAAATAAGTTAATGTGAATAACCTGCTTACTGTCTTGGCCGTAAAATTTATTAGTGTGGTGATAATATATACTTGTATCTTGTTTGCATGCGTGATGCCGGTGGCGGAACCGTGGACGAGAGGTGTTCTTCAACTCTCGATCACAACCCCCGCACCCGCCGCTTCCGCCGCGGTCAGCGCGTGGTTGGCGATCGCGGTGTCCTGGGCGCCGGTGCCGGACAGGCAGCAGATGGTGATGTCGTCGGCGGAACGGCGGCCTTGGGCCGTGCCGGAGACCAGCGCGCCGATCTCGGTCGCCGGGAAATCCGCCGGCACGAGGCCGATATCCAGCGCCGGGCGCAACTCGCCGAGGCGTGCCGACTGCGCGCGGCTGTCGGTGGCGAAGAGCGTGGCATGCGCGAGGATCGCCGGGTCGAGCTCGTTCTTGTGCTCGGCATCGGACCCCATGGCAGTGACATGCAGGCCGGGCTGGAGCCAGTCCTTCATCAACAGGGGCTTTCGTGACGGCGTCGTGGTGACGACGATGTCGGCGAGACGCGCCAGTGCCTCGATATCGGCGCAGGCCTGGGACTCGATCCCGGTGCGCCGGGTGATGTCGGCGGCGCAGGCAAGGGTGCGTTCCGGGTTGCGGCCCCATACCTTGATACGCCGGAGCGGGCGGACCAGCGCGATGGCCTCGGCCTGCATCCGGGCCTGCACGCCGGTGCCGACGACGCCGAGCACGGAAGCGTCCTCGCGCGCCAGCAGCCGTACCGAGAGCGCGCCGGCCGCCGCGGTGCGCAGGTCCGTCAGGTACCCGTTGTCGAGCAGTACCGCGCGAACCAGGCCGGTCGAGGCGGAGAACAGCGTCATCATGCCGTTGACGCTCGCCAGCCCCTTCTTCGGATTGTCGAAGAATCCCGGGCTGACCTTGATGGCGAAATTCTCGAAATCGGGCAGCCAGGCGGTCTTCACGTCGACCTCCCCCCTTACGGCCTCCATGTCCATGCGCAGCACCGGCGGCATCACCGCCCGGCCCTCGGCCAGCGCCCGGAAAGCCTCGGCGACGATGTCGATCGCCCGCAGGTCGAGCTTCACGGCGGCGCGCAGGTCCTTCTCCGTCAGGATGCGGATTCTGGGCATGGGTTCAGTGCGTCCTGACGGTGATCGAACCGCCGGTGACGACGCGGGTGAACAGGTCCATGTCGACATTGCGGCCGGAAACCACCACCGCGACCTTGCGGCCCGCGCAGTCCGGCATGCCGCGCAGGAGCGCCGCCACCCCGACTGCGCCGGAACCTTCCACCACCAGGCGTTCCTCTCGATAGAGGTGGGTCATGGCGTCGGCGATCTCGCGTTCGGAGACCAGCAGCATCTCGTCGACGAGGTCGCGCACCATCGCGAAGGTGTAGCGGTTGTCCATGCCGATGCCGCCGCCGAGCGCATCGGCCAGCGAGGGCAATTCCTCCACCGCCACCGGGTGCCCGGCCTGCTGGCTGTCATACATCGCCGGTCCCCGGTCCATGGTGACGCCGATGATTCGGGTTGCGGGCGAGATCGTCTTCACCGCGAGCGCGATGCCGGCAATCAGCCCGCCGCCGGACAGCGGCACGATCACCGCGTCGAGGCCGGGCAGGGTCTCCATCAGTTCGATGCCGATGGTGCCCTGGCCCGCGATGACGCCGGCATGGTCGAAGGGCGGGACCGCGACGCGGCCTTCCTCGGCAACGATGCGCTCCGCTGCTTCTTCCGCCTCGTCCTGGCTCTTGCCGTGGATGACGATCTCGGCGCCGTGCGCGCGGATGCCGTCGATCTTGTTCTGCGGCACCATGGACGACATGCAGATCGCCGCCCGGATGCCGAGCATCTCGGCGGCGGCGGCGACGCCGCGGCCGTGATTGCCGGTGGAGGTCGCAACCACGCCGCGGGCGCGTTCCTCGTCCGACAACAGCGAAAGCGCGTTCAATGCGCCGCGGAACTTGAAACTCCCGGTCTCCTGCATGACCTCGAGTTTGAGGCGGATGTCGGCGCCCGACAATTTCGACAACGCGAACGAGCGCACAAGCGGCGTCGCCCGCGCCGCGCCCGCAATCCGCCTCCTTGCGGCATAGATGTCCCGCAGGGTTATTCCGTAGCCCGTCATCTACTCCCCACCCCGGCCTTGTCGCGGCCGACCCCTTGTCGGGCAACTCTAGCCTCATGCGGCCGCGCGGTGCAACGTCTGCGCATCGCGATTGATCCGGGTTGCCTGCTTGGTTACCGTGCTCGCCACCGTCTGGGATAAGAGGCACCGTGAACGTCAAACCGCCGAAGATAACGCCGACGATCGATTTTACCCGGCCCGGGCGGCAGACGGGATTTCTCAACATCCCGAATTCCTCGGATTCCTCAGCCTGGGGTGCGATTCGCATGCCGATTGCCTGTATCGCCAATGGCGAGGGGCCGACGCTGCTGTTCACCGGCGCCAACCATGGCGACGAATACGAGGGACCGGTCTCGCTGGTGAAGGTCGTGCGCGACCTCGATGCGCAGCAGATCCAGGGCCGCATCATCGTCATTCCGTTCCTGAACTACCCGGCCTTTCTCAATGCCAGCCGCTGTTCGCCGCTCGACGGGGCGAACATGAACCGGGTGTTTCCGGGCGAGCGCGACGGCACCGTCACCCAGATGATCGCGGATTACGTTACCCGCGAGATCCTGCCGCTGGCGGATTGCGTCTGCGACATCCATTCCGGCGGCAAGACGCTTCGCTTCCTTCCCTTCGCCGGCATCCACTATCTCGACGACCACGAACTGATGGAACAGTCCCGTGCGGCGATGGCCGCCTTCGGCGCGCCGATCAGCCTCGAATCCGTCGAGGTGGATTCGGAAGGCATGATGGATGGCGTCGTCGAGAACATGGGAAAGATCTTCATGTATACCGAGCTGGGCGGCGGCGGCACCGTCTCGACGGAGACCGTTTCGATCGCGGAACGCGGTATTCGCAACCTGCTGCGGCATTTCGGGTTGATGGACGAGCCGCTGGAACCGGCGCCCTCGCGCTCGATGGACATGCCGGATGCACGCTCCTTCGTGATCTCCGACCATGCCGGCCTGTTCGAGCCGGTCGCCGATCTCGGCGACGTGGTCGAGGAGGGGGACCTGGTCTGCCGCATCTATCCCGTGGAACGTCTCGGCGAGCCGCCGGCGGAATATTATGCCGGCCGCGGCGGCACGGTGATCGGGCGCAATCACAAGGGCCTCGTCGCGCATGGCGATTTCCTTGCCGGCATCGCGGTCGACCGTGATGGCCTCATGGGCTGATCGCGACATCGTCATGGACCAGCAAGGCCGCACGCCGAATCGACTGACCGAACATGCAACCTGCATCGCGCTCGGCGACAAGGCGGTGCTGCTGCGCGGTCGGTCCGGCGCCGGCAAGTCCGATCTCGGGCTACGGCTGATCGATGGCGGGGCGCACCTGGTTTCCGACGACCAGACGGTGCTGGAGCGGCTCGGCGAACGGGTGCTCTGCTCGCCGCCCCCGACCATCGCCGGCAAGTACGAGGTGCGCGGCCTCGGCATTCTCGCCATGGAACATCGCACCGCGGCGCTGGCGCTGGTCGTCGACCTCGTCGCGCCGGAGGAGATCGAGCGGATGCCGGAGATCGGCAGCTGCGACTATCTCGGGCTCGGCTTTCCTCGGATCGCGCTGGCGCCCTTCGAGGCTTCCGCGCCGGCCAAGCTCCGCATGGCAGCCGAGAGGCTCTGCCGATGACCGGCCGAGCGGCGCATCGCTTCGTCATCGTCACGGGCATGTCCGGGGCCGGCAAGTCGTCGGCGCTCAAGGTGCTGGAAGATCTCGGCTACGAGGCGGTCGACAACCTGCCGCTTTCGCTGCTTCCGGCGCTGGTTTCGGGTGCGCCGGAAAGGCTGCCGATCGCCGTCGGCATCGATTGCCGGACGCGGGATTTCGATTCCGACGCCTTCACCACGATGCTTGAGCGCCTCGGCGAGGTCGCGCATGTCACCGCGCACCTGCTCTACCTGGATTGCGACGACGAGGCGCTGATGCGCCGCTACACCGAAACACGGCGTCGCCATCCGCTGGCAGATGACCGACCGGTCAGCGTCGGTATCGAGATGGAACGACGCCTGATGGCACCGGTGCGCGCGCGCGCCGATACGGTGATCGACACCTCGACGATGATCGTTACCGACTTCCGCAAGGTGATGCAGCAGCGTTTCGCGATGGCCGACGTGGCCGCGATGCAGGTCTTCATCCAGTCCTTCTCCTACCGCAACGGTCTGCCGCGCGATGCCGATCTGGTGTTTGACGTGAGGTTCCTGCGCAATCCACACTACGATCCGGCCTTGCAGCCCGGAACGGGGCGCGAAGCGGCGGTGCAGGATTACGTGCGGTCCGACCCCGGCTTCGACGCGTTCTGGGCGCGGTTGACCGGGTTGCTGGAATTGCTGGCGCCGCGGTTCGAGGAGGAGGGCAAAAGCTATCTGACGGTGGCAGTCGGATGTACCGGCGGTCGCCACCGGTCGGTGTTCGTGGCGGAAGCGCTGGCGGAATGGTTCGCCGCGCGGGGCATTGCCGCGCAATTGCGCCACAGGGAACTGGGCGAACAGGGAGGGGTTAGATGATCGGCATGGTGCTTGTCACCCATGGCCGCCTGGCGGAAGAGATGATCGCCGCGCTGGAGCATGTCGTCGGCGCGCAGGAGCAGGTGGCGCCGGTCTGTATCGGGCCGGATGACGACATGGAGGAACGGCGCGCCGAGATTCTCGAGCGGGTCAAGGCGACCGACACGGGCGAGGGCGTGGTCATCCTGACCGACATGTTCGGGGGCACGCCATCCAATCTCGCGATTTCCGTGATCGAGCGCGCGAACGTCGAGGTCATCGCCGGGGTCAACCTGCCGATGCTGATCAAGCTGGCCAGCGTGCGCGGCGAACAATCGCTCGCGGATGCGGTGACGAGCGCCCAGGAAGCGGGGCGCAAATATATCAACGTCGCCTCGCGGCTGCTCAATGGCGAGTCATGAATATCGGGCCGGAACAGCTCGTGATCGTCAACGAGCGCGGCCTGCATGCCCGTGCCGCGGCAAAATTCGTCAAGACGGCGGAACAGTTCGAAGCGGAACTGACCGTGTCCAAGGGCGACCTGGAAGTGTCCGGCCGCTCGATCATGGGCCTGATGATGCTCGCCGCCGCCAAGGGCAGCAGCATCGGGGTGACGGCCGACGGCGAGGAGGCGGAAGCGGCCATGTCGGCGATCCGCGACCTTGTAGGCAATGCATTCGGTGAGGAATAGGCCGGCTGCGGACTGAACCGATCATGGCCGGCATGACATAATGACAGAGCGTGGGGAAACCAGAATCGAGGGCGTCGGGGTATCTCCCGGTATCGCCATTGGAACGGTTTGGGTCAGTGATTCCGAGCTGGCCCAGGCTGCCGACCGGGCGATCACGCCGGAGGAGGCTGCCGACGAGCTGAGCCGGTTCCGCGATTCCGTGGCGACGGGCCTGCGGCAGATCCGGGCGCTGAAGCGCAAGGCGAGCCAGCTGCCGAGCGATGCGGCGGAGGATGCGGGACTGCTGCTCGACGTTTATGCTCGGATGCTGCAGGGCTCGCGCTTGGTACGCGGGGTCGAGCAGCGGATTTCCGGCGATTTGCGCAATGCCGAGGGCGCCGTGCAGGCCGAGGTGCGCGAGATCACCGCCGAGTTCCGCGCCATGGGTGACGCCTACCTCGCGGCCCGCGGCGACGATATCCTCGATGTCGGCCGGCGGCTGCTGCGGATCCTGACCCGTGACGGCAGCGCCGGGGTGGAAGCGGCCCCCGACGGTTCGGTTATCCTCGCCGAGGAGATGTCGCCGGCGGATACCGCCCTGCTCGATCCGCATCGCATCCGCGGATTCGCGGCCATGCTGGGCGGCGCTGAGGGTCACACGGCGATCCTCGCCCGGTCGCTCGGCCTGCCGGCGGTGCTCGGCGCGCCGGAATTGCTGACCGCCGGGCGCAACGGCGACATCGTCATCGTCGACGGCCGCAAGGGACGGATCATCCTGCGGCCGGAACCGGCGACGCTCTCGCGCTATGAACAGTTGCAGGGCGAGATCGCCCGCAAGACGCGGCTGCTGGAACGCCTGCGCGACGTGCCCGCGGCGACCTCCGACGGCTGCCGCATCACCATGATGGCGAATGTCGAACTGCCGGGTGAGATGGAGGGTGTCGAACGCGCCGGTGCGGAAGGTATCGGGCTGCTGCGCAGCGAGTTCCTGTTCATGAACCGGGTGAAGCTGCCGGACGAGGAGGAGCAGTACGATCTGCTCGCCGACATGGTGAAGGCGATGAAGGGGCGCATGGTTACCATCCGCACCCTCGATGCCGGCGGCGAGAAGCTCTCCGACGCGCTCGGCGACGCCTATGCGCCCGGGCAGAACCCGGCGCTCGGCATGCGCGCGATCCGCCTGCAGCTGTCGGAACCGGCATTGCTGGAAACCCAGCTGGCGGCAATCCTGCGCGCCGCCGCGCATGGCCCTGTGCGCATCCTGCTGCCGATGGTCACCACGGTGCGCGAGGTCCGCCGGGTGCGCGAGATCATGAAGAAGGTGGTGACGCGGCTGAAACGCCGGAAGGTGGCTCTGCCCGACCCGCTGCCGCCGCTCGGCGC
Organism: Rhodospirillales bacterium; assembly: GCA_040222645.1. Lineage (GTDB taxonomy): Bacteria > Pseudomonadota > Alphaproteobacteria > Rhodospirillales > HT1-32 > HT1-32. The sequence goes on along the minus strand of JAVKCR010000158.1, from coordinate 16,858 downwards.
GATGATCGAGGTGCCAGGGGCGGCGCTATCGGCGGATTCGCTGGCCAGTTCGGTGGATTTCTTCGCCATCGGGTCGAACGATCTCACGCAATACACGCTCGCCATCGACCGGACGGACGAACAGGTGGCGCACCTCTACGACCCCTGCCCCCCGGCGGTGCTCCGGCTGATCCAGTTCACCACCGAGGCGGCGTTGCGTGCACGCATCCCGGTCTCGATCTGCGGCGAGATGGCCGGCGACACGAGATTCACGCCGCTGCTGCTCGGGCTGGGGCTACGCGACCTGTCGATGTCGGCGCAGGCGATCCCGCGGGTGAAACAGCGCATCCTCAACCTCGATCTCCATGCCGCCACCCGGCGCGCCCAGTCCATCATGGAACAATCCGACCAGGGCCGCATCGCGGCATTGCTGGACGATTTCAACGAGAGCGGGTTCTAGTTTTATTGGCTGCCCCCTCCGCCCTTCAGGCACCTCCCCCGCAAGCGGGTGAGGCGATTATTGCTGTCGCCTCCCCCATTCATGGGGGAGGTGCCCGAAGGGCGGAGGGGGAATAGCGATGCTATCCGCCGTTTCCCTTCAACTCCGCGTCGCGGGAAGGACAATTCTCTGCTTGATAAACATATAAACATCCCTTTATATGCTGTCTCACCACGACAGTTTCCCGACCCTGCCGGCCGCAATCGCGCGCGCCGGCGTTAAAATGTCCCGAGAACGGAGAAATCCCCCCATGAGTTTTACCGATTGCAAGGTTGCCGACCTCAAGCTGGCCGACTGGGGCCGCAAGGAGATCGCCATCGCCGAAACGGAGATGCCCGGCCTGATGGCGCTGCGCGAGGAATTCGGTGCCGCAAAGCCGCTGAAGGGCGCGCGCATCGCCGGCTGCCTGCACATGACCATCCAGACTGCCGTGCTGATCGAGACCCTGATCGACCTCGGCGCCACCGTGCGCTGGTCGTCCTGCAACATCTTCTCGACGCAGGACCAGGCCGCAGCCGCGATCGCCGCGAAGAACATCCCGGTTTTCGCCTGGAAGGGCGAGACGGAAGAGGAAGCCGAATGGTGCATCGAACAGACCATTCTCGGCCCCGACGGCTGGCGCCCGAACATGATCCTCGATGATGGCGGCGACCTGACCATCATGATGCACGAGAAGTTTCCCGAACTCCTGAAGGACGTGAAGGGGCTTTCCGAGGAAACCACCACCGGCGTGCACCGGCTCGTCGAAATGCAGAAGAAGGGTACGCTTGCCGTTCCCGCCATCAACGTGAACGACAGCGTCACCAAGTCGAAGTTCGACAACAAGTATGGTTGCCGCGAAAGCCTGGTGGACGCCATCCGCCGCGGCACCGATGTCATGCTGGCCGGCAAGGTCGCTGTCGTCGCCGGTTTCGGCGATGTCGGCAAGGGCTCGGCCGAATCGCTGCGCAACGGCGGCTGCCGCGTGATGGTCACCGAGGCCGATCCGATCTGCGCCCTGCAGGCCGCCATGGAAGGCTTCGAGGTCGTCACCATGGAAGACGCCGCGAAGCGGGCCGACATCTTCGTCACCGCGACCGGCAATATCGACGTCATCACCATCGACCACATGCGGGCGATGAAGGACCGGGCGATCGTCTGCAACATCGGCCACTTCGATTCCGAGATCCAGATCGGCGCGCTGCGCAACCTGAAGTGGGACAACATCAAGCCGCAGGTCGACGAGGTCGAATTCCCGGACGGCAAGCGGATCATCGTGCTGGCCGAAGGCCGCCTGGTGAATCTCGGCTGCGCCACCGGCCATCCGAGCTTCGTGATGAGCGCGTCCTTCACCAACCAGGTGCTGGCGCAGATCGAACTCTGGCAGAACCATGCCAACTACGAGAAGCAGGTCTACGTGCTGCCGAAGCATCTCGACGAGAAGGTCGCGGCGCTGCATCTCGAGAAGCTCGGCGCGAAGCTGACCCAGCTGAATGCCGACCAGGCCGCCTATATCGGCGTCGAGCAGCAGGGCCCGTTCAAGCCGGACGCCTACCGCTACTGATCGCTGCCATGCAGTGAGATGAAAGCCCGGGCAAGCGAAAGCTTCCCGGGCTTTTTCTTGTGCCTCAGCCGGGGGAGACGTCCCGCTCGGCCGTCCGCTTGAATATGGTGCCCTGGTCCGCGCGCGGCTCGATGCCGTCCGGCGGGTAGAAGCGGCGGATGGCGTCGACGACGGGGCGCGACCGGTCGGCGCGGATCCAGAGTCGCAGCAGCAGGCGCTTCTCCGCCGGGTCGTCATGGTCCTCGTAGGATGTGCGCGAATGCAGGGTGGTCAGGTTGTTGAAGAACAGGCCGTCGCCTTCCGCGAGGTCGAACTCCATGCAATAGTCCGGTGAGTTGGCGAGTTCCTCGAACATCTGGAGCGCGGCCTTCTGCAACGCCGTGAAGGGATGTCCCTCCTCGGCCGCCCAGGTGATATGCTCGCTGAGATAGACCGTGCTCACCTTGCCGTCCACTTCGGAGAAGACGGGTATCCGGTAATCGGTGATCGGCGGCTCGCCATCCGGCTGTTCGCCGCGCCAGTGATAGGGAAAGCCCTGCACCAGTTCGCGCAGCCGGTCCGGCGCCCTGGCCGCCATCGCGTCGTGGACGGCCAGCGCGTTTGCCAGCCGGGAATGGCCGCCGGCACGCGCGGTGCGCACCGCCAGCAGCCCGACGATGTCGTTGGCATCGGTGTGCAGGCGAAGCTCCCGGCTGGTGCGGTAGCCGCGCTCGTCCGGATTGGTGCCGGAGACATCCGTTACCCGGCCAAGCCGGTCACCCAGGCGGCTCTGCGACACGCCGTGACCGAGGGTGGCGCCGATCAGGCGGAAGGCGCGGGCGAGCTTTGCCTCCGGCCAGTCGCGGACCGGGAAACCGGACAGGATGGCGATACCGTCGCCGTCGAGCAGCCGATCGGCCAGATCCGTGAAATGCGGCCGGAGAAACTCACGGATCTCGGGCGAGCGGCCGAAATCCGGGTCGTTGACATCCGAACCCGATGTCCAGGCAATGGCCTTGTCGAGGGCGGCGATCCTTGCTGGGCCAAGCGGTTCGGTGAAATGTGCCTTACCGCCTGCCTCGGCGACGGTCCAACGGTCGGGTGCGCTCATTTTCCGTGTTCTGAAATCAGCCGTTCGAAATAGGCGATGGTGCGGGTCAGCCCCTCGCGCAGTTGTATCTTCGGCGCCCAGCCGAGTTCCGCCCGGGCGAAGGTGATGTCCGGGCAGCGCTGCATCGGGTCGTCCTGCGGCAGCGGCCGGAAGACCAGTTCCGACTTCGCACCGGTGATCTCGATGACCAGTTCGGCGAGTTCGCGGATGGTGAACTCCTCCGGATTGCCGAGATTCATTGGCCCGGTCACCGAGTCTGGCCGCGCCATCAGGCGGACGAAACCCTCGATCAGGTCGTCGACATAGCAGAAGGAGCGCGTCTGGTTGCCTTCGCCATAGATGGTGATCGCCTCGCCGGTCAGCGCCTGCATGATGCAGTTGGAGACCACGCGCCCGTCATCGGGATGCATGTTCGGGCCATAGGTATTGAAGATGCGCGCGACGCGGATCGGGAGTGCGTGCTGGCGGTAGTAGTCGAAGAACAGGGTCTCCGCGCAGCGCTTGCCCTCGTCATAGCAGGCGCGCGGGCCGATCGGGTTGACGTTGCCGCGGTAGCTCTCCGGCTGCGGATGGATCTCCGGATCGCCGTAGACCTCGCTGGTGGAGGCCTGGAAGATGCGGGCGCCGGTACGCTTGGCCAGCCCGAGCACGTTGATCGCGCCATGCACGGAGGTTTTCGTCGTCTGGACAGGATCGGCCTGGTAATGAACCGGCGATGCGGGGCAGGCGAGATTGTAGATTTCGTCAACCTCCACATATAAGGGGAAGGTGACATCGTGCCGCATGAACTCGAAATGCGGATTGGCCAGCAGAGGCAGGATGTTGTCCCTGGTGCCGGTATAGAGATTGTCGACGCAAAGAACGTCACAACCATCGTCGAGCAGACGGGCGCAAAGATGTGAACCGAGGAAACCGGCCCCGCCAGTGACGAGGACCTTGCGTCGTTGCAGCATGTTTGGTCAATCATGTTCAGTCAGAATGGACGGTGAAGTTACCACCGGGTCCGAGAGCCTTCAAACCCGGCATACAGGACCATCGAGGTGCCGAAATAGGTGCAAACGTCTGCCGCCATTGAGGCTTTCCGGGAATACTCTGCATTTCCGGGTGCCGGGTACTGGTTTATGTTACAAGAAGTCCGAGGAAATACCGCGGACAGGATGCGGGGAATACGGGAATGGTGCTGTCACCCTACGCGGTGCAGTCGCGAGAAAATGATGAACTGAAAAGCCAGGAAGCGTCACTGGTCGATACCGCACGCCGTATCGCCAAGGACCGCAAGGGCCGGTTCGCCGTGCATATCCACCTGTCGAACCTCCGTCCGCACCCGCGGCGGGAACAGTTCATCCGCATCGCAACCCGCACTTTCGATCACCTGGTGACCCGCATGGATGCGCAGGTCTTCCTGCTCTCGAATCTCGACATCATGCTGGTCACCAAGAACACCCGCATGGCGGATATCGACGAATCCATCTACAAGCTGCGCGCCCTGTTCCACGAGGACCCGATCGCGTTCGCCGATCCGGTCACCGGCGAGGACCGTTTCTGCACCTGGTTCAACCTGTTGCAGGAATACGAGACATGGCTGCGCATCGTCGCCGAACTCGCATCCGACGAACGCAACCCCCGGCGTGCCCGCGCCCGCAAGGCGGCGGCTTCGGTAGAACTTGCCGGCATGGACCCGGAACGTCTCGCGCATGTCGACGCCAGCCTGCAACGGCTCAACATCGCCGGCATCATCCGCAAGCAATGCGCCGTCGACATGGCGGTCTCACCGGGATCGGCACGCATCATCTTCGAGGAATACACCGTCTCGGTGATGGATCTGCAGCGGTCCGTCGCGCCTGACGTCAACCTCCTGTCCGACCGCTGGCTGTTCCAGCATCTGTCGCTCACCCTCGACCGCCGCATGCTGCAGGTCATGGCCCGCGTCCCGCTCGCCATCGAGGGCATGAGCCTCAACCTCAACATCCCGACCGTGCTCTCCGACGATTTCGCGGCGTTCCAGGAACGCATGAAGGAGAACGAGGGGATGCGGGTGCTGGTCGAACTGCAGCCGATCGACATCTTCGCCGACCTCGATGCCTATACCCGGGCGCGGGCCGCCATCCGCGAGGCCGGCTTCACGGTGATCGTCGACGGCATCAACCACCTGGCGCTGCAGTTCATCGATCCGGGTGAACTCGAGCCGGACATCGTCAAGATCATCTGGTCGAACGAGGTGAAGGACCTGTTGATCGGCGAACGGGCAGAGGAGTTCGCCTTGCTGCTCGATCGTGTCGGCCGCGAGCGCGTGCTGCTGTCGCGCTGCGATTCCGAGCATGCGGTGCGCTGGGGCATCGATCTCGGTGTCACCAAGTTCCAGGGCCGTTATATCGACGCGATGCTCGGCGCCACCACGATGGCGATCTGCGAGAAGAGCCAGACCTGCACCCTGCAGCAATGCGTCAGCCGCCGCAGCGCCATCGGCGGCGCCCTGCCGCGGGAATGCCCGAACCCGCCGATGCTGAACGCGGTCCGCGAGATCACCGCACCGAAACTGTCGCGCCCGCGCCGGACGGATGGCTGACATGGCGATGCAGGCCAGACAGCAGCAGAGCGCGCTTCCGAGCCAGGAGAACCTGCTGCTCGACTACGTCCATAGGCTGGAACGTCATACCGCCGGCCGCCGGGCAGTGCATGTCCATGTCTCCCGGCTGCGCCCGGAGAACCGGCGCGAGAACCATGTCCGCATCGCGACCAACGCCTTCGAGGGGCTGGTGCGCGAACGCATGGGCCAGATCTTCACCCTGAGCAATGCCGACATCTTCTTCGTCTTCAAGACCGAGGCGATGGACGAGGCTGAATCCGCCCTGGTCCGCGTACGGTTCCTGTTCAGCGAGGATCCGCTGCTCGCCAAGGACCTGTCCGGAGAGGCGACCGATTTCCTGACCTGGTACAATATCGAGCAGGACTACCAGCAGGTTCTCAAGCTCGCCCAGCAGTTCGTGCACGAGGAGCGCGAGCGCCGCGTGCTGGAAGAGGCCGAGCAGGCCGTCTCGAAGTTCGACGACCGGCCGAAGGGCGTCGACATGACGCCGCAGGTTCTCGCCAAGGTCGAGGAATCGCTGTCGCGCGCCGACCTCTCGAACATGATGCGCCGGCAGTCGGTCTGCGCCATCGTCGGCCAGGCGGCGCCGCAGCCGGTCTTCTCGGAACTCTTCATCTCGATCGCGGACCTGCGCGACACGCTGCTGCCCGACGTCAACATGACCTCGAGCCGCTGGCTGTTCCAGCATCTGACCGAAACCCTCGACCGGCGGATGCTGTCGCTGCTGAACAAGAACGACGACCGGTCGATCACCGGCGACATCTCGATCAACCTGAACATCGCGACGCTGCTCTCGCAGGAATTTCTCAACTTCGACGACAACGTGAAGGCCGGCATGCGCGGCTCCATCGTCATCGAGCTGCAGCAGGTCGACATCTTCGGCGATCTCGGCGCCTACATGTTCGCCCGCGACTTCACGCATGAGCGCGGCTACCGCATCTGTATCGACGGGCTGACCCAGAAGACGCTGCCCTTCATCAACCGAGAGCGGCTCGGCGCGGACATGTTCAAGATCATCTGGGATCCGCGCAGAAGCGGCGAAACCGGCGCCGGTCCGGAACGCATTCGCGAAGTCGTCCAGCGCAACGGCGCCATGCGGGTGATTCTCTGCCGCTGCGACAATGTGGAAGCGGTCGAGTTCGGTCACCGCTCCGGCATCCAGCTCTTCCAGGGCCGGTATGTCGAGGAACTGATGGCCAACGAGATGCGGCGGCGCCAGATGCCGGGACTCAACCGGTAGAATTGATTCCGGGGACCGCCGCAATGGCATCGCGCAGGAAATTCATCACCACATCGGCCGCCGCACTGGCCGCGCCGCTGCTGTCGTCGCGTGCCGGCCGGGCCGCGGATGTCGATGCGGTGGTGATCGGCGCCGGGATCGCCGGGCTGACGGCAACCCGGCTGCTGCGCGAGGCCGGTCGCAATGTCATCACGCTGGAAGCCCGTTCGCGCATCGGCGGCCGCGCCTATACCGAGGACCGGATATTCGGCATCCCCTACGATCACGGCTGCGCCTGGCTTCACAGTGCAGACATCAACCCGCTGACAACGCTCGTCGCCAACCAGGGTTACGACACCTTCGATGAAGGCTCGATGGACATCTGGCTCTATCTCGACGGCAAGGAAGCCTCCGACGAAAGCTATGCCAGCGCCGACGAGGCGTTCGGGATTCTCGGCGACCGGCTGCAGGAATGGAGTGGCGGCACGGACCTCTCGGTGGCGGAACTCTCGCCGCCCAGAAACCGATATGACCGGATCGCGCATGCCCGTGTCGGCCCTCTGGAGGCCGGGATCGCCACCGACCGCCTGTCGGTGGCCGACGTCAATGCGCAGGAAGGAAGCGGTGTTGAACTGATGGTGCCGCGCGGCATGGCCGCCGCCCTGACCGAGGCGATCGGGATCGTCGATGTGCAGCTCGGTCACACGGTCGAAGCGGTGGATTGGAGCGGCGGCGACATCATCGTCTCGGGCGCCTGGGGAGCCATCCGCACACGCACCGTCCTGGTGACGGTCTCGACCGGCGTGCTCGCCTCCGGCGCGATCCGTTTCACCCCGGATCTGCCCGACTGGAAAGCCGCTGCCATCGCAGGGCTGCCGATGGGCGTGCTTGAGAAGACGACCTTCCAGCTGCAGCATGGCAGCGTTCCCGCCAGCGGCAACACCCTCTATGTCCAGAACGGCGAGAACGGCGAGGTCTGGGATTACCTGCTGCGGCCCTTCGGCAGCGACCTGATCGTCGCCTTTACCGGCGGCCGGCATGGGCTTGACCTGCTTGACCTGCCCGAGGCGGACGCCCTGGAGGCGGCACTTGAAGGGCTGGTGCAGACCTTCGGCGCGGATATCCGCGAGCGTGTGCTCAGGACCCACCGTACCGGATGGGCCCGCGATCCGTTCGCGCTGGGCGCCTATTCGGCGGCGCTGCCCGGCAAGCTGGAATCCCGGGCGGCGCTCGGCAGGCCGGTCGACGGGAAGCTGTTCTTTGCCGGCGAGGCCGTAATACCGGAATGGGCGACGCAGGCCACCGCCGCCTGGCTGTCGGGCCGGGAGGCCGCGGGCGAGATCGGCGAGGTCCTGGGGTGAGATCGCGCGGGGACTAACCGAACAGCCCGGAACGCCAGCTGGCGATGAGCGCGAACAGCAGGGTGCCGACGATCACAGCTTTCGGCACGCTTCGCCCGGTCAGCATGAACACGCACAGGCCGGCGGCAACGGCGATTCCCCGGTCGGTCATCGGCACGCTCGCCAATGGGCCATCGGTCAGGAAAATGGCGCGGAACATCAGGCCGGCGACCAGCGCGTAGGAGACGCAACCCGCCCATTCGAAGACCCGGGAATCGACACTGACGCGTCCGGCCAGCACGGCGCCGGCTATGCGCCAGATTGCCGTTGCAGCGAAGGCGGCCAGAAGCAGGACCCAGGCATCGAAACCGTTCATTGACCCATTCTCCGCGACTCGAAGCGATGGATCAGTGAGCCCAGCGCAAAACCGAGGGTGCCGAACAGGAGCGCACCGATGATCATGCCGAATTCGGGAAAGACTTCCATGGTCAGGGGCACGCCGATCGCGCCGCACAGCCCCGCCGCCTGCCCGGGCCGCCGTCGTGCCGTGCCCATCATCAGCAGCACGAAGAACGGCGTGAGAAAAAGCGCGGTGAGGCGGATCGCGGTCGGGACTTCATCGGCGAGCAGGAAGCCGATCAGCGTGCCGGCGAGGCCGAAAGCGCACAGGATCAGGCAGAACCCGAAATAGTAGGGTGCGCGTGCCTTGCCAATGATTCGGCCGCGCATCAGCTCCATCTGGGTCCAGCTGGTCGGCGAGGATATCTGCGCCATCGCCAGGTGCCAGAGCCGGAAGCCGGAGCCGCCATGCACCAGCGGCAGGGCGGCGACGATCATCGGCAGCGCCCGGACATTGATCAGCCCGATGGAGAGCAATACCGCCGGAACCGAGGCGCCGGTGGCGACCAGCTCGGTGAAGGCCATCATCGGCGGCAGCGCCCAGATCAGGATCGCGGCGCTCAATGTCACGAAGATGTCGAGACCGCTGGCAGAGGCTTGCGCGCCATAGCCGATCAGCGCGGCGCCGAGCGCGATGCCAGGTGCGCCGAGCGAATGGGCAATGCCACGCCACCAGCCCTGCCGGGGCGTCGATATCGGCTCGGTCGTCATTCCTTGCCGGCGACTCCAGCTTCCGCGAAGGTCGCCATACCGGTATGGCAGGCCAGCGCCGAACGGACCACCTGCACGGCGAGCACCGCCCCCGACGCCTCGCCGAGGCGGAGCCCGAGATCGAGCAGCGGCTGCTTGCCGATGGCGGAGATCAGCTTCGCATGGCCCGGCTCGGCGGAGGAATGCGCCACCAGGCAATGGTCGAGCGCCGCCGGGTTGACGGCCTGCAGCACGGCCGCTGCCGCGGTGCAGATGAACCCGTCGAGCAGCACCGGGCAGCGCTGCCAGCGCGCCGCGAGAATGGCGCCGGCGATCGCCGCCAGTTCGCGCCCTCCGACGCAGCGCATGATCTCCAGCCCGTCGGTCATCGCCGCGCGGTTCTTCCCGACGCCGTCGCGCACGACCCGGGCCTTGTTTTCCAGCGCGGAACCGGCAACCCCGGTACCGGGGCCGGTCCAGTCTTCCGCCGCGCCGCCGAACAGCGCGAGACAGATCGCCGCGGCCGAGGTGGTATTGCCGATGCCCATCTCGCCGAGGCAGATCAGGTCGGCCGGCTGTTCAAGCGCGCCCATGCCGAAGACCATGGCCTGCAGGCATTCCGCCTCGCTCATGGCCGGACCGGCGGTGAAATCTGCGGTTGGCATATCGAGCGCCAGTTCGTAGACGGTCAGCCCGACGCCGGCTTCGCCGCAGAGCTGGTTCACCGCCGCGCCGCCGTTCTGGAAGTTGGCCACCATCTGCACGGTGACTTCCGGCGGGAAGGCGGAGACGCCCTGTGCGGCGACACCGTGATTGCCGGCGAAGACCGCCGCGCGGACCTCGCCGAGCAGCGGCGGGTGCCGGCCCTGCCAGCCAGCCAGCCATTCGGTGATCTGCTCCAGCCGGCCGAGCGACCCTGGCGGTTTCGTCAGCTGGGGTTCGCGGCGGCGGACGGCGGCAATCGCGTCGGAATCCGCTTCGGGAAGCGTGGCGATGGACTGGCGCAGCTCGTCGAGAGAGCGGATCGGCGGGGTGTCTGGCAAACGGGACTATCCTTCTTTGGGCGCGATCCGGCATCGAAATGCTGGACCGGTAGAGGCGGTCATCTATAACGCCCGAGGATTAGATTACCGGCGCGTAGAGGTCTACACGAAATGTCCGGGGAGAATCGGCAACAGGCAAGGTCGGGTCCGCTCAAGGGCTGGCTTCGCGATGCGCGGATCGCGCTCTGTTTCCTGACCCGCCTGCCCGTCGCCTGGCCGGTGGACGGCGGTTCGGTCCCGCTCGCCACCGCCTCGCGCGCCTTCCCGCTGGCCGGGCTGGTCGTCGGCGGACTTTCCGCCATGCTCTGGCTCATGCTGTCGGAAATCGGCATGCCGGCATGGCCGGCGGCATTGCTCACCGTCGGCGCCGGCATCCTGATGACCGGCGCGCTGCACGAGGACGGCCTCGCCGACGTGGCGGATGGCGCCGGTGCGGGGGGCGACCTGGCGCGCCGGCTCGAGATCATGCCCGATTCGCGTATCGGCACCTTTGGCGTGGTCGCGGTCATCCTCTCGATCGGGTTGCGGACCGCGGCACTGACGGCCTTTGCCGATCCGGCGATGGTGGCGGCGGCCCTGGTGGCGGCCCATGCCGGCGGACGCGCCTTCCTGCCGATGGTGATGGCGCTGGTCGACCATGCGCGGCGCGATGGTTTGTCGGTCACCGCCGGCCGGCCGTCACGCCGGACCGGCTGGATCGCGCTCGGCATCGGCGGCGGGCTGGTGCTGGCGTTCGCCGGTCTCGACGCCGGCCTCGCGGCGTTCGCCGTTGCCGCGCTCGTGGTGGCCGGGGGTGCGCGCTGGGCGCAGGCAAGGCTCGGCGGCCAGACCGGTGATGTGCTCGGCGCGCTGGAACAGCTGGCCGAAATCTCCATTCTCCTCACACTGACAACGTTGGCTCCATGACAATCACTGAAATCTACTGGGTCCGGCACGCGCCGGTTACACATATGAAGGGCCGGATCTACGGCCGTACGGACGTCGATTGCAGCACCGACGATGCGGGCCTGTTCGCGGCGGTGGCCGCCGAGCTGCCGCGCGACGCGGTGTGGGTGACCTCGTCGCTCCGCCGGACGCACCAGACCGCGGCGGCCCTGATCTCCGGCGGCGCCGTGGAAGGACCGTTCCACAAGGACGAGGATCTCGACGAACAGAGCATGGGCGACTGGCACGGCCAGACCTGGGACGAGGTCAACAGCCGCTACGACCGCGTCGCCCACCGTTTCTGGATCGCGCCGGCGACCGTCGCGCCGCCGGGCGGGGAGAGTTTCGCCGACCTCGTCGCGCGTACGGCGCGGGCCATGCAGCGCATCGTCGAGACCCATCGCGGCCGCCCGGTGATCGCAGTCGCCCATGGCGGCACCATCCGGGCCGCACTGGCCATCGCGCTCGCCGTCGACCCGGAGGCCGCTCTCGCCTTCCAGGTCGAGAACGTCTCGGTCACCCGCATGGACCATATCGATGACGACCGCCATGGCGGCGCGTGGCGAATCCCCTTCGTGAACCGCATGTTTCAGCCTAGAATTTCCGGCCAGGTCATCTAGTCAGGGGGATCGCGGGGAGCGATGGCGTCGGATTTCGACAATCCCTACGGGTTCAGCATGGAACCCGTGCACCTCGATTCACTCTACATGGCGCCGGAGAACCGCTTGCTGGCCTCGCATGCCCTGCCGCCGGTGACCCTGGTGCTGGGCGGCGTTCGGTCGGGCAAGAGCAATTTCGCCGAGCGGCTGATTCCGAAGGGTGCCCGGCCGGTATACCTTGCGACCGGCGAGGCGATCGACGACGAGATGCGCCACCGGATCCATGTTCACCAGCGCCGCCGCGGCGAGCACTGGTCGCTGCGGGAGGAGCCGCTGGATATCGTGCCGGCGCTCCGGGAACTGGATGGCGGGCGCGAGCCGGTGCTGGTCGACAGTCTCGGCATGTGGCTCAACAACCTGATCTACCGCGAGCGGAACGTCGATGAGTCTGTCGGCGAGCTGGTCGATCTCCTGGCCACTATCGACGGTCCCGTGGTGCTGGTCAGCGAGGAGGTCGGGCTCGGCCTGGTGCCGGAGAACCGCCTGGCGCGGCAGTACCGCGACCGGATCGGGATATTGAACCAGCGGGTTGCCCTCGTCGCCCGGCAGGTGATATTCGTCGCGGCCGGTCTTCCTCTACTGCTCAAGGGTTACCAGAAATGACATCACGCATACCGGCGACGATCGTCACCGGCTTCCTCGGCGCGGGCAAGACCACGCTGATCCGCCACCTGCTGCAGAACGCCAACGGACGGCGCATCGCGCTGGTCATCAACGAGTTCGGCGATCTCGGCATCGACAAGGGTATCGTCGAGGGCTGCGGCATTCCCGATTGCGACGAGCAGAACGTGGTCGAACTCGCCAACGGCTGCATCTGCTGCACCGTCGCCGACGATTTCCTGCCGACCATCGAGACCCTGCTCGGCCGCGCCGACCCGCCAGACCATATCGTCATCGAGACGTCCGGCCTCGCGCTGCCGAAGCCGCTGATCAAGGCCTTCGCCTGGCCGGAAGTGCGCTCGCGCACGACCGTCGACGGGGTGGTGGTGATGATCGATGCCGCCGCGGTTGCCGCCGGCCGCTTTGCCGACGATCCCGACGCCGTGCAGGCGCAGCGTGAAGCCGACGACAGCCTTGACCACGACAACCCGCTGGAGGAACTGTTCGAGGACCAGCTGGCCGCCGCCGATATCGTCATCCTGAACAAGGCCGATCTTCTTGACGAGGGGGCGCTGGCCACCGTCGAGGCGGAATTGAAGGCGCGGCTCAGGCCTGGCGTGAAGATCCTCCGCGCGACGGAAGGCCGGGTGGATTTCGCGGTCGCCCTCGGCCTTGCCGCCGCGGCGGAAGACGATCTCGCCGCGCGCCCGTCGCACCATGACGGCCCGCACGACCACGATCACGACGATTTCGATTCCTTCGTGCTGGATATCGGCCCGGTCGGCGATGTGCCGGCGCTGGCAGAGCGGCTGCGCGCGACGGTCGAGGCGCATGACATCCTGCGCATCAAGGGGTTCGTCGACGTGCCGGGCAAGCCGATGCGCCAGGTGGTGCAGGGTGTCGGCAGCCGCATCCAGACCTATTTCGACCGCCCCTGGCAGGCCGGCGAGACGCGCGCCAGCCGCCTCGTGGTGATCGGTCTTGCCGGCATGGACACGGGCGCGATCGCCGCCGCGCTCGCCGGCTGACCGGCCGGGGCAGGCATGCACCTTCTCGCCGCGCAGCCGGGCGCCGTCTCCGACGGCTCGGAGGCGGTCGATCTCGGTCAGTCGCCAGGTGACATCGTCATCCTCTCGGCGGCGGAAAGCGAGCTGGCCTGCCTCGCCGCGGCGCAGCGCCGCCTCGTCGACCGCCATGGCGCCGACCAGCCGACGCTCCGCCTCGCGAGCCTGCTCCAGCTCGGCCACAACATGTCGGTCGACCTCTATGCCGAGAGCGTGCTGGAGAAGGCGAAGCTGATCGTCGTCCGCCTGCTCGGCGGGCAATCCTACTGGCCCTACGGTCTCGACCAGGTGCTGGCGATCGCCCGGCGCACGGGTGCGCGCCTCGCCGTCCTGCCGGGTGACGACCAGCCCGACCCGCTGCTCACCGATTACTGCACCTTGGCCCGGCCCGACTGCCACCGGCTCTGGCAATATTGCGTGCATGGCGGGGTGGAGAATTCGGGCGAGCTGCTGAATTTCGCGGCGTCCCTGCTGGGCCGGGCGCGCGACTGGCGGGAGCCGGCGCCGCTCATGCGCGCCGGCCTCTACGAGACAGCGGTTGAGGTTGTACCGGATGCACCGACAGCAGCGATCCTGTTCTACCGCTCGCTGGTGCAGGCCGGGAACACCGCGGTGATCGACGCGCTGTGCGCGGCACTGGCGAAGGAAGGGCTGCGCCCGGTGCCGGTGTTCGCCGCAAGTCTCCGCGACCCGGTCGCCGGCGGCATCGTCGAGAGCCTGATGGCCGATCACCGGCCCGACATCATCCTGAACGCCACCGGCTTCGCCATCTCGACCCCCGGCGCGCCGACCTCGGCCTCGCCGCTCGACGTCACCGATTGCCCGGTGCTGCAGGTTGTCTTCGCCGGCTCGAACGAGGAGGGCTGGCGCGCCTCGCCGAACGGACTCGGCGCCCGTGACATCGCCATGAACGTGGCGCTGCCGGAGGTCGACGGACGCATTCTCGCCCGCGCCGTTTCCTTCAAGTCGGCGGCGGCGCGGGACGCGCTGACCGAGACCGATATCGTCAGCTACCGTCCCGTCGCGGACCGGATCGCCTTCACGGCGCAACTGGCCGCCCGCTGGGTGCGTTTGCGGCGCCGGCCCGCCGGAGAGCGTCGTATCGGGCTGGTGGTTGCCAATTACCCGAACCGCGACGGGCGGATCGGCAACGGCGTCGGGCTGGATACCCCGGCGGCGGCGGCATCGGCCATCGCGCGCCTCCGGGCGGAGGGGTACGATTGCACCGGGGCGCCGGAGAACGGCCGCGACCTCGTCGACCGCCTGCTTGCCGGACCTACAAACGACCACACGGCGCTCGCTAGCCGAGTGATTCCCGTGACCTTGCCGCTGGAGACGTACGTACGCTTTCTTGACTCGTTGGAGGCACCCGTGCGCGAGGCCGTCACCGGTCGTTGGGGGAGTCCGGAGGAGGATCCGTTCTTCCTTGCCGCCAACCGTGCCTTCGCGATCTCGGCCTATGTCTGCGGCAATCTGGCCATCGGGCTGCAGCCGGCGCGCGGCTACAATATCGACCCGAAGCAGAGCTATCACGACCCGGCGCTGGTGCCGCCGCACGGCTATCTCGCCTTCTATGCCTGGCTGCGCGAGAGCTTCGGCGCCGACGCCATCGTCCATATGGGCAAGCACGGCAACATGGAATGGCTGCCCGGCAAGTCGCTGGCGCTGTCGTCGGAATGTTTCCCGGAGGCGGTGTTCGGCCCGACGCCGCATCTCTATCCCTTCATCGTCAACGATCCGGGGGAGGGCACGCAGGCGAAGCGCCGCGCGCAGGCCGTCATCATCGATCACCTGACACCGCCACTGACCCGCGCCGAAAGCTACGGGCCGCTGCAGGAGCTTGAACGCCTCGTCGAAGAATAGTACGAGGCGGCGAATGTCGAACCGCGCCGCCTGCGGGAACTCGGGCGGGAGATCGTCGAACTGTCGGCGCGCAGCGGGCTGGACCTGGATTGCGGCATCGCGGCCGGGGACAGCGCCGAGGAAAGACTGCAGAAACTTGACAACCATCTCTGCGATCTCAAGGAACTGCAGATCCGCGACGGGCTGCATGTGTTCGGCATTTCCCCGGAAGGCCGCCCGCGCCGCGACCTGCTGGTGGCGCTGACACGGGTGCCGCGGGGTACGGGCATTGGCGGCGGCGCCTCGATCCTGCGGGCGCTGGCCGGCGACCTGGCGCTTGGCTTCGACCCGCTCGATTGCGCGATGGGGGATGCCTGGGACGGCCCGCGACCGGAGATCCTCGGGCGGATGACGGAAGATGCCTGGCGCAGCAATGGCGACACGGTGGAGCGCCTCGAACTGCTTGCCGCCGCGCTGGTTGCCGGCGAGACGGTTTGTCCGGAATCCTGGTCCGCGACCCGCGCCGTGCTGAAGACCGTCACAACCGACATCGCGCCCGCCGTCGATGCCTGCGGCGCGGCCGAGCTGGATGGGCTGGCGCGCGGCCTCGACGGCAGGTTCGTGGCGCCCGGCCCGTCGGGTGCTCCGACCCGCGGCCGGCCGGAAGTGCTGCCGACGGGGCGTAACTTCTATTCCGTTGATACCCGCACCGTGCCGACACCGACCGCCTGGCGGCTCGGATGGAAATCCGCCGGCCTGCTGGTGGAGCGGTACGTACAGGATAACGGCGACTGGCCCCGCGCCATGGCCATCTCCGCCTGGGGCACCTCCAACATGCGTACAGGCGGCGACGATATCGCGCAGACGCTGGCGCTGATGGGCGTACAGCCGCAATGGGAGACCGGTTCCGGCCGCGTCACCGGTTTCGAGATCATCCCGGCAGACGTGCTCGGCCGGCCACGCGTCGATGTCACGCTGCGGATTTCCGGTTTCTTCCGCGACGCGTTTCCCGGCCTGATCGACCTTGTCGATTCCGCCGCCCGCGCCATCGCGGCGCTGGATGAACCCGCCTCGGTCAACCCGCTGGCGGCAACGGCGCGGGAGACCGAGGCGCGGCTGCGCGCCGAGGGCCTCGACGAGACGGCCGCCCGGCACCAGGCGACATGGCGTGTCTACGGCTCGAAGCCCGGCGCCTATGGTGCCGGCCTGCAGGCGATGATCGACGAGAAGCTCTGGGACTCGGATGCCGACCTTGCCGCGGCCTATATCGAATGGGGCGGCTATGCCTACGGCGCGGGGGCGACCGGCGAGGCGGCGCATGAGCGTTTCCGCGACACCCTGTCGCGGGTGCAGGCGGTGGTGCAGAACCAGGACAACCGC